>NZ_QURE01000061.1:0-609 GCF_009898475.1 Nitrososphaera sp. AFS
CTTTCAAGCATGCTGATTATCAATTCAAGGAGATAAAAGGATATTCTATTTCTGGTTCTTTTCAATATCCTGTGTATTTGGTAAAAAGCCGAAATAATGATAGAAGCTATAATATTTCTGAAGCATATGTGTCTACTTTGGATGCTAGATATAGTGCAGCAGAAGATCAGAAACAAACTCCTCGTTCATCTCAATCTAATTATAACATAATGTTAATAGATGATGAGCAAGATATTCTTTATAGTTTTACAGAGGGTCTGTCTATAGCAGGTTACAGATCTGAAGCATTTTCAGATTCTCAAGAAGCATTAAAACGTTTTTCTCAAATGGAATCCACTCATTTCGATTTAGTAATTCTCGATTTAAGAATGCCTGAGATTAATGGCATTGAACTTTACAGCAAATTCAAATCAATTAACAGAGCGGTTAAAATATTGTTTGTTTCTGCTCTGGATGTAATGCCAGAACTTGTAAGTATATTCCCAGAAATTGTAAAAGATGATATATTGAGAAAACCAGTTGAGATGAATGATTTTATCAATAAAATAAAAGGAAAATTACCTATTAAGGAGTAACCAAGACAACAAGGGCCGAGGCAGGTTTGAAGGC
>NZ_QURE01000061.1:617-12307 GCF_009898475.1 Nitrososphaera sp. AFS
TGAAGGCGGTAAAGGCTTCAGAAGGTGCCAACCCTAACAATGTTAAGATTAGCATCTATAATATTAATGCAAGAATAACAATTTTGAACGTGAATTGGAGAAAAACAGGTTCACAGCCAAACCATATTTCATCTAATGATTAGATTAATACATTTTATTGCCTTAACTGCTTTATCCATTAAGACATCAAACGCTTTGTAGAAGATTGGGCATACAGTCTATTTGTTCAGGCCTCCATTCAAGGCCTTCCTGTATCTTATTCAATTAATATTCTATTACATAATTGTTTTGTGCTTAATTACTTTAATTCATCATTATAGCTCTTTTTGATCGGCTATACCAATTTGCTAATGGTTTTCATTATATCTATTTTGCAACTGTTGCATTTATATAAAATACACACTAGCTATATAATCGTCATCGCAAACCAAAAAATGACAGTTAGCTGCTTGGCAGAAATTTATTGACAGTTAGTTGAAAGAGGCCGGATGAGTAATATTGTGTTAAGATTTTAAAAATACTTTAATCCATCTTCTGTCCACTGAGGATGTGTGTTCTACGTTTGATTTGCACTACAGGCTGTCGCCAGACCGGGTAGTGTTCGTCAACTGTTAACGCCATTGCTGCCAGTACCACCAAAATTTGCTGTTCCGCCAGAGGATGATCAAACCTTTCCTCTTTCTTTTTCGTCAGAATGTATCTACACCTACTAACATAAGTCGTGGACTCTCTCATTAGGTATTTGACTACATTGGGCATGTTCGTGATTAGGAATGTCGCCGTGACAAACTTGGCACCTATCTGAACTAAACTATTCATGCTTGCTATTATACTAGTAACTATCCCTTATTGGATAGTGTAACAAATTGACTCTTCGAAAGACTCTTTTTGAGGACTCTCCAACAACACCATACTTAGACCACTTCTTGTGATCCATTGTCCCACGTATCATACATGGGGCATTAGAGTGAAGTTATATCGCTTTGGGGCATATGATCTACATAGATAGCACTTTCAATTCAGTGGCTAGGCGCCAAAGTAATGACATTGAACCATCTTAAACATTCAGGACCCAGTGTTTTTTGTTATTATGTGATTGCATGATTCGCACTTCTCGCACCTCCCTCGTGTTCTCTAGGTATTTGATTATCTTATCAAGTAGGTTTGGATCGTTGATGTCGCTAAGATGATTGAGGTATTCAGGTTCTACTGAGGCTAGCTGTTGCTGTTTTGGTTTCACCTTTTTAAGGAGGTCTACATATAATTATACATTCGTGTCAATATTCTCTAGCAGAATAAGGGAAATAGGCATTATTTCTACAGTTGTAATTATTGTCTTTTCTCTTGCTTCATTATTATATGTCCAAGATATTACCATAAATGATATTAAAAATAATTTATTGTTGCAGCAAACACAACGTCAAGTGGCATCTACACGTGATATATCTTTGCACATAGGCTCTGATTTGAATTTGATCCTTGGCATGCTAGATGGGTTAGCTAATTCTATATATATGCAGCAAGGTAACCTTTACGGGAACAATGCAACAAAACTGATGGAAGAAAAGTACATACAATTTGATAGTGTTATAAAGAGCCTGTTTGTGCTGGATAAAGACAACATCGTGACAATCTCTCTTTCTCCAGCAGGATCAGAGGGAGCCATGGTAGGAGCTGACTATTCATTGAGAGATTGGGTCGTAAATTCAAGGCAAGCTCTTAAGCCTATTTTTTCAAGCGATTTTGAAAGACAAGGGATCTTTATGATTTACATGTCCTATCCAATTATTAGTAGACACACTGGTCAATATATAGGTACAATCGAGCCTCTATACCTTCAGAATCTTTCTTTGCGCACTATGGAAATGTTGAGCACATAAATACACAATTTTTGGTAGCTTATGATTTGAACGGAACTATGTTGGCAAATGGTGCAGGCAACACATTCATAGGACATAATTTTTTTGACGACTATGCTCAACAGTTTATCAATCATAATCCAATTTTAAACAATTTAACACGTAACTTGCTAGCGGGTACTCCTGGTTCAGCGACATATGACTATGGCAGGGGTGAAAGATTAGCTACCAGCTATCCTATATTGGTGAATGGTAAATATACGTACTTCATTTCTATGGTGACACCCCTCGCACAAGTCTATTCTGATGTAAATGTATCACTTTCTAATGAACAGGTAAAGATGTTTATGCTTCTTGGCGGAACATTTTCTGCGATAGCGATTCTGATAATAATCCTCATAAAATGGAATATAGTCCTTGACAGCGAAGTGACAAGAAGAACTACAGCATTAGACTTGTCTAATCAAAGACTTGCAGTTGCCAATGAGCAATTGAAAATTCATGATAAGATGCAAAAAGAATTTATCAACATAGCAGCTCATGAATTAAGAACTCCTATCCAACCAATAATTGGATTATCAGAAGTTCTTCGATCCAAAAAAGTTGGAGGACTAGAAAATCAACAACAAATGCATGACGAATTTTTGGATGTTATAATTAGAAATGCAAAAAGATTGGGAAGACTAACACAAGACATTTTGGATATAACTAAAATTGAAAGCCAATCACTAATGCTAAACAAAGAAAAATTCAACCTGAATCAATTAATTAGCGATGCTGTAGAAGATTATAAAAATCAGCTCGCAAAGGAAAATACCGATGGTAAAAATATACAATTAGAAATAGTCTCCAATGAAGCTTTATGGGTAGAAGCGGATAGAACCAGAATTCACCAAGTACTTTCTAACCTACTGAGCAACGCTATTAAATTCACAATAGAAGGCACAATTTCTATCATAACTGAAAGGAAAGATAATGAGATCTTTGTTAGTGTATCAGATGTTGGGACTGGTATTCATTCTGAAATATTGCCTAAGCTATTTACAAAGTTTACCACCAAATCGAATACGGGCACAGGATTGGGTTTGTATATATCGAAAAGCATTGTCGAGGCTCATGGGGGTAGAATATGGGCCAAGAATAACGCAGATTCCAACATGGAGCAAGTCGGAGCTACCTTTACGTTCAGTATCCCTTCAAAAATTAACGAAAATTAAATCAAACAGTTTGTGCAAAATTATCACTTGTATAGGATCTACGGCCAAGGTCTGTTAATTTCAAATATTCATTTATTCGTTCAAATTGCAGCTATCCTAATTCTGAACTGTTGGATTCTACAAAAATTAGTTTCGGCCCATTTTAGCTAACCAACCCCTAACTTTCCTCCACATCCACAATAACCAAATTCATCAATCCGTGAATTACATATTGGACATCGCTCCTCATCGTCCTCTGTTTTCTTGCCATATATGACCTTATTTGCGTCTTTGCCCCAAATTTGTTTGTGGATATTTATATCTTCTGGTATTTCATCATCACTCATGTACAAAAGACAGTTGAGGTTGCGTTTAACTATTCTGTAACGATTGTCATGTACTAAAAGCTCAAAGTTCAATTAATCCATTTTGCACAGTATCCAACAGACACAAAAAGTCTATCTATCAATACAGAAAAGATAATCTACTATAGATCACAGCAGAATTAATTTTTGAGGTATGCTTACCCCTCCTACTAGGGTTGATATTCAGTGTCTGGATATAGTGAAAACTAGTCCCAATCTTACAGTTTGTAGTAAAGTATTATATAAATTTGATGGTCTAATTCGAAGCTGGCCTAAAATTTTGACTATAGTACCGATGGCTACATTCAATGCTTAATTCTTCAATAATAAATTCCCTGGGTAGTATTCATTTTATCTATAGAGTATACTGAAAATATTTTAATACCTAGGTACTCCCAGAATTTTTTTCCTTCTTGAGACAACCTCTGATTTTATATCTGCTAGAATAAAAGAAAATACAGGATTAATAGCTGCGACTGCAGATGGAAAGCTTGCAAGTCCCGGCACAACCTTCAATACTAGTCTAATGTCACATAGATGATTAGATTCTTCAACTGAAAATCGTGCATTAATCAAACCTCTCTCTACATCCTGAAATATTCTGTTCACGACCCAGGTGGCATCCTTTTTATCTGCTATTAAATGCAAGTTCATTTCTTTTCCTATCCATTGTTCTGGCAAGTCGTTTAGAACATTAAGCACATAGTCTTTATTGTTCATTTGGGTTGGAACAGTTGTATTCCCAATACGGTTTTCATCTTTAGCATCATTGATTACTTTGGGTTCCTCAGAAGTCACTCGTTCTTCTAATAGGTTATCGGATAATGGCTGTTCTTGAACATGTGGTTTAGCAGAATTATTGCTTAGACGTACATCGCTTGCAATTTGATTTTCCACACTAAACTTCTCTCCTTCTGTAGGTCTGATCACAGCTAGGCGCTTTTCGTTTGCTTTTGAAAATTTTTTCTTTATTTTGTTCCAGTCCATTATTCTTTTTTTCTCTCAATAAAGGAGCATATGTATCTTTTCGTGTGCATGCTTTGATTTATTAAAGTTGTATCAGTCAAGGGACAGAATATACATAAGAAAGGATATTTTGTTCAAGCTTTATGAATACGGAGAACTTAATCAAAGCAAACTCATGCTACTGTGGCCTGAACAATGTGAAACACAAATAAATAATCGAAGACTTGGTAGAAAAAAAATCATAGCAAGAATCGAAGAAGAGTGGGGCAGTAAAACTATAATAAAATATAGAGTTTCACAAAAAGGCGGAGCAATTCTGAGGGAGATCTTAGAGCCTTATGAAGCATTATTTCCTAGGAGAGAAATGAGTAATAATGGATAACCAAATAGAAGTCACAACAACTATAGGATACATAACTAGGTTACTGCTGTCTTTTTAGTCAAAAATGAGTCATACTGGCCAGTGGATAGTTCGAATAGTTCCAATAACAAAAGAAGTCCAGATGAGAATCTATTTCTGATAATAGACGGGATAATTTCCCAGCTTAACAAAACAGAAAAGATGTTTATATTGATGATATTAACACTCATGATACTTCCACCTATTTCATTCGTAATTGCCTTTGCAGTGCTAGGTCCTACAATCTTTTTGGTAATGGTGCTGTGATCTTTGGCCAATTTGGACATGAATTTGCTCTTGTAAGAATTGTTCTTATTATAATATTCTTAGTCTGGTTAGGCATTGGGATACAACAGTGGTTTGTGCTTCCCAAGTGGACAAAGTATGAGCGCTACAAGGAATTGCAAAGATTGACGAGAAATTGGATTATAAGAATGATGAAGCTAATAATGATTATTAATAACAATAATGTGAAATGAGTAAACAGGATAATGCAGATACTCATAGAACTGCTCTTTTGACATTGACAGAATTGTCTTGTCCTAGTGAATAGAAAACTTGAGTAGTAGAACATACTTTGATTAGAATATAGCCTTTATGTTCTACAATATTTTTTTATCTCCATAGTACTTGACCTGGTTATAGACCATCAAATGATTCGATTAGAATTCTTTATAATTGAAAAAATACTAATGCTCAAAGAAGTACCTGGAAAAAGCTCCTTAATGAAACTGTTTTGTGAGCTTATCATGAGGTTTGTTTTGGTGTCGTTACTATTGATAATGGTGACAATTAATATTGACACTTTTACAAAATCTGCCTATGCCCAATTTACAGCGGATACCCAAATGTGGAAAGATAACGAAAGAAATGTGAAGATCCTGTTTAATCATTCACCGCAGAACCCGATCATAAATACTCCTACTCAGATGCGGTTTACAATAACTGATTTACGTACTGATGTAGCTTTCAAAAAAGTGTTGGTCTTAGTTGCCATAATAGGTAATAGCTTTAGTAGTGGGAAGGAAAGAGTCATCAAATTTGATGGTTTATCTGATGATAAAGGTAATTACTCTGTAAATTACACATTCCCAGATCTTGGTGTATATCAAGTGATTATGCGAACAAAATCAAATGATCCAAAGTTTGCTACACTAGCTTCTTTCTATATAAATGTCGCATTAGATACCAAGTTGTCAAATACTGTCATTGGCTTGATATTGATTTCAATCTTAGCTAGTTTGTCAGTTTTATCGATAATAACTAAAAGAATCCTTTGGCCTAAGTGAGGTTCTTTAACACCCCATAGACTAGTAAGAATATTTAGAAACAGTGATACACAGTTATGATATAACAAATGCGATGAATGGAGGAAACACAAGGGTGAATCCGTTAATGGTATAATTACTAGTTTGTAACTAATTAGGTTGCAGTCGTAGTTGTTGTGGTTGTGGTTTTTCCTGCTGTTCTTTCTTAGGTAGTGGCAATGTGAAGTAAAAAGTAGCTCCTTGTTTACCATTATAGGAATTATTATTATAATTATCATTATTAGAATCATTATTGTTGTTTGTTGCCCAAATCTGGCCACCATGAGCTTCAATTATACTTTTGGAGATAAACAGACCTAACCCGGTTCCCCCCTGGACGCCATGTAAAGGCGATTTCGTGACGAACTTTGTGAATAAGTGTGGGAGTATGACAGGATCTAGGCCTTGACCAGTATCCTTTATGCTTACTATAGCCTCACTATTTTTTACTTCGGATCTAATTGTTATTATACCTTCATCAGTGAATTTTATGGAATTGCTTAGTAGATTTGAAATGACTTGAATTATCCTAGCTTTGTCTGCTTCTAATAAGATTCGATGAGGCTCATACGATAGTTTCACACTTTCATTACAAAGGAATGGTGTGCTTAATGTTATATCGTCCATCACATTTAATATTACATCGTTTAAATCAAATCGTTCTTTTTTTAGTGTTAGTGACTGGCTTTCGATCTTTGTAACATCCAATATGGCATCTGTAAGATTTAGAAGCCGTTTTGCGTTTCTCACAACGATGTCTAGTAATCCTTGCTGTCGTTCATCTTGTATTTCTGGTCTAAGTATTGTTGACAGACTAAGTATTGGCTGAATAGGTGTTCGCAATTCGTGAGAGGCTATATTAATAAATTCATTTTTCATCTTATCAGTCTCCTTTAATCTTTCATATTGAATACGTATTTGTTCTTCTTTTTCTCTCAATCTAGTATTTACTTCTTCTAAGCGAATATTACTTTGTCTTAATCTTAGATTATAGTTGATACTCGATAATGCAAGCCCGACTATATTAACGAAATAAGATGCATCTTTGAGAATATGAGCTACATTATGTGCTGTGTCAAATGAAGCAGTTGAAAAACACATTATAAGCTGAGCAAAGGCATCAATTAGTATAGCACCTACTAGGCCTTTATAGAAGACATCACTTTTCTTATCAAGATGATTCTTGTAAACATAAAATAAAGCAATTAGAAATAATATCAATGGAGGTACTTCATAGGGCCTATGTATGGGAAAGTTATCCAATACTATCCCAGGAAAAACTATGAAAAGAGAACTTATTGCAGTAGTTGCTGCTACAATAGCAACTACAACCAGAGCAACTACAAGTAGTTTTTGATGTATTCCTCTTTCTTTTCTCTCTTGTTTCTGTTCTTCTTCCTTTTTTCTCTCTTGTTCAGATAAAGAGGAAGGTGGTAATGCTAGTCTATTCTTTTTTGGACTTAAAGCTGTAGTATATGGGATACTATTAGTAAAATCTTCTTTTCTAGCTAATATTGGATAGCCCACAATAGCAATTGCAAACATAGCACTGAGAAATAGCCTTCCTGCAAACCATGTCTGTGGTATAAAATATTTGAGAAATAGTGGGTCATTTATTAGTTGATAAGATACAGTAGTATGAAGTAAATCAATTAATGCATTAGTCAGAAATCCTATTCCAAGGAAAAGACTGAACTTGTCATCTAAAGTACGATAACGAGATATATAGTAGAATGAGAGTATTGCAGCGAGTATTACCGCAAACATCTCAATATAAAAATGGTGTATTTCAGACAATACCCATGTATTAGCATTAATAGATAGAACTGATATTATCGAGAGTGGGATAGAAGGTACGATTGTATATTTAATTAGAGTTTCATTTTTGGAAAAGAATGAGGAAAGTGAATTGAAGCTATGGGATAATCTTGACATGACTTAATGTTCTACCTTTGGAATATCTTTCGTGATGTGGGATCGTGCTACGATAGTCATTTTATTTTATTTTTCTCTAAAACAGTAACCTCCATTTCCATTGACAACCATATAAGGTCTGCCGTATCCATTAAATAGATCAAAATTGGTGGTATAGATTATGCGCAAAGATATAACAAAGACAGCATAGATCTTCCTTAGTCCAGACTGTTTTATATGCAAAGGTTTTACTATTCCATGGAAAAAACTTGGGCGTGTAAATCTCTGTTCATTTGCAGAAACCATCCCTAACGAATCAGTTTTAATAAACTTAACATCATTCGTGACAAGATTTGAAACAAGCCCATCTGTAAATTTTTTCCAACCAAGTATTTGTTTGCCTTCCGTAATTATTACCTTAAAATAGCACCAGCCTCTAATAAATGGAAGACAGGTACCAGTTACACTATCATTAAGCAGAGGCGGCCGGGTCGCCATCTAGTTAAGGGAAGGAAGTTAGTATTGATAAGTCTTTCCAACAGACTAGGGTTTAAGTTCAGGAAATTTGAAGGTATATCTAACATACATACTGCGCGCTGTGGGACAGTGTGGGACAAAGAATTGATAAGAAAGCAATTCTTATGTGTACAGCATAAAGATCAACTCACTCAAGAAGCTGTTTACAGTAACATAGAATAGTAATGTAGAATTTACTACGATAAGATGAATAAATTTTTCTTCTAATTTTTCTTCACACTTTTCACATTAAACTTACCTTCTACGAATACAGGTTCGTCTATGCCCCAACTCCACTTCTTTTTAGGAAGGATCCTGATGTAAGTAGGATTGGCATGACCGGTCCCTTCCATGTAGCCTCCTTTTCTGGTAACAACGTCTGCAATCCCATAAATCTTTAAACCTCGAGGATCCCATGGATCTACACTCTTCATGTCATCAACTACAAGTGCAACCTTAACGTTCTTTAGGACATTTTTGTATTTAGTAGAGTTCTGGATATTCATCCCACCAACATAAATGTATTCGCCATCAAAATCAAAGCCAACTGGAACAACATCAGGCTGTATAGACGAGTTTTCTATTTCTACCTTTGAGGTTGTAGGTGCAGCAGCAGTTGCTATCCTTAGAATATGCTGTGACTTAAGATATTCCACCTCTTTCTCTGAAAACATTTTGATATCTTATAGTTGAATGTACTCACAACAAGATAAAAGTTCGTACTCTCGCAAAACTGAAACAGCGATGGTTTCTGTTATCATAGAATATAAGGAATGCAAACATGATGACAAGAGATCACCTAATGAATATATCGTATAGGGAACCGTAGAGAGAATTATCGGGATTCTCTCACCATCTCTTTTTGTGCCTCGGTTAGTTTACTAGATTCTTCCTGTTCATAAGACATTAAAATACACTCTCAAGTGCGGTTTGTTGGCCACAACTTCCACAATTCACATCTTTTAAAGCGGTTGGACTTTTGCAGAGTAACTTTTTGAATTATAACAGTACAATTTCTATATCAGAATCATTCTGTACCAAACTTAAATAGGGACTTAGCCTAATTTAATCTCATGTTTAAATATCTAATCCGTCCAACGATTGGATTAGGGTTAGTAATGATCTTATTAGGGCTTGAAACAGCTTCGAGAGCAGGACCCCCAATTTACTATAGACCTAGGCCTATCTGATGAATGTAATCACTTAGAGGTAGAACGATCAGGTTTGACATTCTGTTCTGACGATTTGACTTCAGAACAAACAGAAGTATTCACAGGATATGAAAATACTACTAAAATAGTCTTACAGGTTCTGTCTAATTCAAAGTACAAATGTGATTCTTGTACAGATTCTAGTGCCCCGTCTGTATCTATTGAGATTTTTCAAAAAGCGATTGAAGCCGCTAGGAATCGAGGAATTAGTTTCAAATACCTAACCGAGATAACTCCAAATAACTTATCTTACTGCAAACAGCTATCAAAATTCACAGAGCTGCGTCATTTAGACGGAATAAAGGGCAACTTTTCGATATACGACGATAGAGTATATTTAGCCAGTGCAACACTAAAGGAAAATCAATCTATTTTTCAACTCATTTACAGTAATGTTAGCACTATAGTAGAACAGCAACAGTATCTGTTTGAAACTCTGTGGAATAGAGCAATTCCATCTGAAGTAAGAATTAGAGAAATTGAAGAAGATATAATCCTGGGTGCTACACAAGTTATTCAGGTTCCTTCAAGGATACTGGAAATGTTCATTAATCTGGTAAAGCAAGCTAAAGAGGAAGTATTGTTAGTACTTCCTACAATTAATGCATTTTATCGCGAGGAACGTCTAGGGATAATACGATTACTAAAAGAAGCAGCTTTATCTCGTAATATCAACGTTAGGATCCTAACCCCGACTAATGACGATATTGAGCAAAAAATAAGTAATATAGTAGAATTGGAACAGGCAAAACTCGCTATCCGACCTATCGAGAGGATCACAGGAGTCACGATCACTACTGTCACCATCGTGGTTATTGATAGAAAAGAATCCTTGGCAATAGAGAAAATTGATGATTCAAAAGATAATTTCTTAGAGGCGACAGGGTCTGCGACTTATTCTAATAGCGAACCAACTGTCTTGTCTTACTTGTCAATCTTTGAGAGTCTGTGGCAGCAGACCGAATTGTATATGAAAGTTAAAGAAGCAAATAGGCAACTTGAACATGCAAATGAACAGCTTTTAGCAACTGAAAGAGCAAAAGAAGAATTCATTTCCATGATAAGTCATGAATTAAAGACCCCCTTAGTGCCACTTAAAGGATATGTGCAAATGTTGCAAAGACCAAAGATTATGAGAGCCGAATTAAATGAGCTACAAAAGAATGCCATAGGAGCAATGGATAGAAATATAGCGAAATTGCAAACATTAGTTGATGATGTAATGGATGTCTATAAGCTTGATATAGGAAAGTTAAAGTTTTCTATGACGGATACAGATATTACTAAAATGGTCAATGGGATAATTGCTGAACTGAGACCACTTGTTGATCGGAAGCGAATAGACCTTAAAGAAGATATAAAAGCGAATGGAACTGTTTTTTGTGACCCAAATAGGATTGAGCAAGTTTTGTTCAATTTAGTTAAGAATTCAATAGACTTTGTGCCGGATAATGGAAATGGGAAGATAATTGTGAGGGTTCAGAGAGATGATAATGGGAATAATAATGATATGACTCTATTCAGTGTAGAAGACAACGGTATAGGTATTAATCCGGATAAAGCAGACAAACTTTTTCAGAAATTTTATCAAATTGATACTGGACTCACCCGTAGACATGCAGGTACTGGACTTGGATTGGTTATATGTAAGGGCATAATTGATGCTCATGGTGGAAAGATTTGGCTTGATAAGTCTTATAGAGGTGGTGCGGCAATAAAATTCACGCTATCCCAAAAAGGAAAGCAAGTGGTGGAGATTGAGGAGATGCGTGCGTAATATGAGAGTGTTGTTGATAGACGATAACAAGGACATAGCTGATATGGTTAGTTTATGCCTTGAAAGTCAAGAAGATATTACATGTGACGTTATAAGTGATGGAAAAGAAGGATTGAAGTCAATAAAAGAAGGCAATTTCGATGTTATATTGTTAGATCTTGCATTACCAGATTTCAGTG
>NZ_QURE01000062.1 GCF_009898475.1 Nitrososphaera sp. AFS
TGCATGATAATAGCATTCTAGCCAAGCAAACTCCAGATGGTGTATGGCTTCTGAGTGCTAATTTGGTAATAGGTAAAGGCGCAATATTCCACATCGACCCTACAGACACCAAGTGGCTGAAAATAAATTCAAGAGTTATAGGTGGTTCGATTGCAGCATATTCTGTTGTGATACATGGTAGTCTAAACGTTGACTCAGTTAAGATAACTGGTTGGGACCAGCTAAAGAATTCTTATCCCTTAAGTAATGGTTCAAGAACCGGCCGTGGAACTTATATTTTCGGTACACCTAGACCATCAATTTATGTTGACTACAATGCTACTGGAACTTCAAACATCACAAATTCAGAAATAGCATATTTGGGCTACGAAACTGGTAAACACAAGGGCGGTTCCGGATTAAGCTATTACGGTGGCGATGGAAGCGTAATCCGTAATAACAATATACATAATGTTTATTTTGGCTTCTACTCCATTGGATTAAGCCACGTAGTCATTGAAAATAATATAGTGAGCAATAGTGGTCATTATGGACTTGATCCCCATACCGGTACACATGACCTAATAATTCGAAATAATACGGTTTTCAATAACAATGGGAGCGGTATAATTTGCTCACTTAATTGTTACAATATACTGATTGAGAATAATAAGGTTCATGATAATGCAGGTGACGGAATCGATTTTAGCCGATTTACTTATAATTCTGTTGCAAAGAACAATATCGTCTACGATGAACCCAAGGGGATCTTCATTACCCGATCTCATCATAATCAAGTGTATAACAATTCAGTCTCAAACAGTGTAGATGGAATTAAAGTGGGTTCAGGTTCTAATTTTAACAAGGTGTACGGAAATTCCATAATCAATTCCAAGTCTCATGCGATATTTGTAGATAATGGGTCATCATCAAACACTTTCTATGAAAACAAAATAGTTGGTAACGCTAAGCCTGCCCTAAAGATCGCACAAGACCCCACTTCAAAGAATAATGTTTTTTATAGTAATCATCTTAGTTTGTCGAACATAAGTAGTCCTCAGACCAAGAAACCGAAATTACAATGAATGTGAATAAAATAATATCATATTAGTACCAGGCACTTCATTATGACTTAGGTAGGACCTATTTCTTTAGAGAGGCAGCTGAAGGCGTGTTTTGTATTTTCAGCGAAAATATCCTTGAGATGCTATCATCGATAAAGGACTTGCTGGTAGGCGCTAGCACCTTATATTTGAATGTAATCGTTCCGTTAGCAACTCCTGCAGATGTTGCTTTAAATGTTGGCTTCGAAAGATTTGAACTAAAAACGGATATTTGGGCACCTGGCTTTAGAAGAACAGGTTGAACTTTGCATTTATTTGAACTAGTTTGGTTCTCATGTAGCACGTTGCTATTAAAACTAATAAACATTGGAGAGAGGCAGGTTCCGTTGGCCAGACTGATTGTAGAGGTGGAATTATTGAGTGCCATAGCATTCAAACTAAAGACTGTACCAAGGTAAACCTTTGTAGGATTAGTACGAATATGCAAAAGCTTAACGCCCTTAATATGAAAGTGGGTAGCATTATGAAAAGCTTTTTTGATATCAAAGGTAAAGGATCTGGATGTATTGTCGTTGTAGACTGGTATATCCTTAGTGTTTTGAACTCCGTAATTGAACAGTATAGTTGCATTAACTATTCCCAATGAGGTAGCTTTGTATGAGGTGCCTGATACAATAAATGACTGTTCCTTAGGCATCAAAGTGATCGATTTTTGGGGTGTAGTTGCACATAAACTATCTTTTGAATCTTCCACATTTTTATTGAAATTTATGTGCACTGACTGATTACAAGTACCATTTAGAAAAGTAACTGCAGAGGTAGAATTATTAAAAACGAGAGCCCTAATCACAAATGAATTACCGTTTGTTACTAGTGGTGGATAAGTAACCTGAAGAAGTTTGATACCTCTGATATGGCCGTTAGCTGAGCCAAAATTCGCACTTGACATATTGTGTATATTGAAGGCATAAATCCTCGAGATGTTATCACTTATTGGAGATTTACCATTGGCAGTTTCAACTCTATAGTTAAAAGTAATAGTCGCATTAGTAACCCCAGGTGATGTAGCCCTATATGCAATTCCGGAATTGCGAGTGCTTACTATCGGCGATGACTGCAAAGGCTTCAAAGTAACGTCCTTTGTCGGCGTGGTACATAGTGCAATCCCTTGACTTTCGATCATAACGTTTTTGTTAAAATCTATGGAGACCGGCGAGTTACAAGTACCATTTGGGAATGTAATCACAGAGGTAGAATTATTAAACACTAAACCCCCAATGTTGAACGTACTTCCAACAGACACGGTTGATGGCGCTGTGTGTAATCTTAGAATTTTGACGCCTTTGATTTGATTATGAATTTTTGAGAAAATCAAACCGGCTTTGGAACCTTTGTGGATACCAGCCACGTTTCCGGCTCCTAAGATTGGAAATGCAATTACGGTTAGGAACAACAAAATAATAACAAAAAGTGTCTTATCTGTAGCTAAATCTTCCATTATCAGTATTATGAAAGGTGTTAGATTTTCAACTTATAACCGTTTCTTAAATCCTTCGCACCAAAAGCCTTGTTCAAGCTAGCTTACCCATTGAAAAGTTTTTCGCGTGTCAGTGTTTCTAGCTTTTATCGCAGGCAGGGTGCTGCCTGAAATTTATCCAAGAATACGTGTGCTTATAATGCTGAGTACGTGGTGATGCATCGATACCACGATTGGCACGTCTGATTAAGAGCTCGATACAACTCTTAAACATTCCAATTTTTAATCCACATGACGTTAGGCCGCATCCTTTCGACTTGCTTCTAACATCAAGGGCAAGAAAGAGTCTCGAATACTTCTAGCAGATCCTAAAGAAGCTTAATCAAATTGAAAAGAACTGGCTCAGATGCTACATATCATTTTAGTATGAGTGAATCTCCAATTGCCAACCCATCCATCCCTGTACTATAGAAAGTTGATAGGGCATCAACCGGTGACAGACATATTGGCTGATTCATCACATTCAAGCTAGTATTAGTAACTATTGGAACACCACTTTCATTTTCAAAATTTCTTATCAACCCATAATATAGTTCATTTTGGTGCTTCGAGACTGTCTGTATACGCGCTGTGTTATCTACATGTGTCGGTGTAGGAATTTCCTTTACTTTGTCTGGTTTGACGTTAAATGTTATTGCCATAAACGGAGAATATTTGCAATTAATAAAGTACTCAGAAGCATTTTCCTCTAATACAGAGGGTGCAAACGGTCTAAAGTCTTCTCTAAACTTTACATATTTATTTAGTCTATCTTTCATATCCTTATCTCTTGGATCAGAAATGATAGAGCGGGAACCAAGGGCTCGTGCACCCAATTCCATCCTGCCTTGGAACCATCCAATAATTTTCCTTTGAGAAACGAGATGAGCAACTTCCTTTGAGATATTCTTAACGCGCTCAAAACGAACTTTTGCTCGTGTTAAAACGTATTCTATTTGTTCATTCGAATACTCTGGGCCCCAGAACGGTTTTTGATATTTGTCTATTTTAAACCCATTTTCTTTTGCAATGAGTATGGCCGCTCCCAACGAAAGGCCGTTATCACCGGGAACGCTTGTAAGGTAAATGTTGTCTACAAATTTTGATTCCATTAGTTTCTGGTTCATCAGTACATTTAGAGCAACACCTCCTGCAATACACAAGTTGCGTGAGTTGGTCTTCAGATGCAAGTACTCTAAAAGATGAAGGGCAACCTTCTCAAGATGTTCTTGGGCACTCCTTGCAATATTCTTGTAGTACCCATCTATTGGTACATCTGGAAGACGACGCGGTCTTTCTAACTTGGATAGAAATTTATCTGAAAATAATGGTTCTTGTCTAGGAGGAGTCCTGTTATCTTGGTTGAGGACTAGACATTCAGTATTTAATGAGTAGTCACCCTTAACTCCGTTACCTCCCGGAAGACTAAGTAGCCACGAGAAGTCATTTTTTATGGCATCACTATTACTACGATTACCATAGGCGGAAAGTCCCATTACTTTATACTCGTCGCTATCTCTTTGGAATCCAAGGTATTGAGTTACCATTGAATAGAAGATGCCAAGTGAATCAGGTACCCTAAACTCCTTTAGGACAGAAATTTTTTCGTCTGCCCCATAACAAAGGGTGGTCGATTTTCCCTCTCCTGTCAGATCTGTTGTAATAATCATAGATTCTTCTAATCCTGATGTATAGTAAACGCTAGCAGCGTGTGCCATGTGATGGTCAACGAGCCTCACTTCAGGACAATAACCAAAATTAAATTTGAAGTAGGTCTCCAGGATACCTCTAATATTAGAATAAGTCAGTCCTGGAAACACTACATACGATACGTCATGAATTGAAATATTTGCAAATTCTAGGCAAAATTTTATCGCATTCTTAGGGAGGACTCCGTTTGCGAATTTAATCCTCAGGAATCTTTCTTCTTCTGCAGCAGCAATCAATTTTCCATCTTCAAGCAAGCAAGCTGATGCATCCTGATTCCCAGATCTAACACCGCCGTTTATGCCAAGTATGTACATCTTAGGTACCACCATATGTTCTAATACTTTTCATATCTCGTTTCAGTTCCATAAGTCTAACAAACCTTTCTGAGTTTTATCATAATTTATCTTATAACTATTATTTAACAATCTAACTGTCTGATTATTGGTATTATTCATAATGTCCACATTATTCATATTAATCCGTGGTGTCTGAGGATCCTCTGGGTGGCCATTCCTTTTAGCACTTACTCAATTATTGTACTCCCCTTAAGGGAGTGAAACAGACCCTATTTTGGTCTGTCAAAGGCCATTAGCAAAGTTGTACTACCCGATTACCGCTCTTAGCTATTCCAATATTTTTTAACTTACCGCCACATTTCAACAACATAACTTTGACCTTTTATTCTACCTCATTCATTATCTGTCACGACCATCACTCCTACACCCATTCCCACACATGCGGCATACAGCGTGGTTACCAGTAGCGCTTCACTATTTTATCTACCCATTGGAATCGTCTACATCTGATCTCTTGCCCTCTGTTATCCGATTTCTTAGTAGCAATAGTTATTCACAATATATTGCCCCGCGATAGAATTGTGTTTTGGGTAATTCAGTTTAGCAACCACAATTTAAGTTAAAGCGCATAAATCAACAGCCCGAATATTTATAGACAGAAACAGATATTTAATATCCGTCTTTCTATTCTTTTCTCTCTTACAGATAATATGAAGATCGAAAAGTCTAATCTGTATTACCCTGTAAGCTTCTTACTATAATTCAGTTTGCTCTGCATCTATTGTTGTCTAAGATGTACACCGATTTAATGAATTCTTTAAACGATTCTAGTTGTTAAGTCACACAAATTCCATTTAGGGAATTCTTCAATTTTTCATAAAAAATTGTCCTTAGGGTTACTAAGACGTATTCTAGATTATCTACTTGCGGATTAAAGATCATTTGAGAAAATAAAGTATTGCTATGGCACACAGTGCTAATACAATGAGTATAGCCGGTTATTTGAATTCATCTTCTAGTATCCTTGCTCTTTTTGTCATGCTGAACAAGCCGTCAGTTTTTTGAATTGCTTCATGCTTTGGGCGACCTAAAGCCATGGATTGCAAAAGCAGGTGATTTTCTGGAATGACCATCCCAGTCTGGTCATCCGAATACAAAATTTTGAGAATATCATCCTGAACTCTCAAAGCGTCGCTGTGTATATGCACCATATTTGTATCACCGTGTTTAAACCCCAAGTCCATTGCTTTCTTTCTTACGTCTGCTGTGCTTTTGGCTGAATTCAATATTGCAATTCCAAATTCCTTATGCAATGTTTCAATAACATCCTCCTTTGAAGGGGCTCTGGTCTTAAACCGTATAGCCATTTGGTGAAGATGCATCATCCTTGAAGGTACCTTATATGCTTCTACGAAAAGGTTCGCAGAAGGCAAGAAGGCTTTAACATCATTCTGATGGTGAGGGTCCCGATCCCACTCTATTGAGTCTCTCACATCTTTTGAATCTTCCAAATCAGCCCATCTTCTAACAATGGTAACGTCAAATCTCTTAATTTGATCCCCATACCTCTCAGAGAGTGGCTGCATTATCCTACCCATGCCGGATACGTTACAGCTTCCTTGAATAACATATCTTCGACCATTAGCTAGTGAATAATTGACCCTTGAGTTATGAATCATGTCCGCAACCGAGCGCGAGCCCGATCTATCTTCTCCACCTTGAAAAATAGCTGCTTTTCCCATCGGCTCATAAAGTCTTTTCTTGTTATCGAATCCTCTGCCTTCCACAGCAGCATCCACGACGATATCACTTTGTCTAACAGCATCCTCCACTGTTCCTGAGACATCGTATTTGCGATCTCTAAATTGTTCGAACTTGGCTTCGGGTACATAGACATTCAAGCCATTGTCCAAAGCCTCTTTAGTTTTCTCATCTGCCGAGTACTTGCCGATGCCTATGAGATGAAGATCTTTATCGGAAGAGAGGATAAATGCCAAGCGGCGTCCAATATTACCGTACCCGTTTACAAATACATTAACCACATTGATCACTAGCTGTAAATTTAATTGACTTTTTGCATTTTATATATATTGCTTGAAGACTATCATGGATTTGTATTATCAAACTTCATTAACCTTACCCTTTGTTAAATTATAGAGGACATTTGGACACGTTTAAATAGAAATTCTGAGCTACCTTAGTAGAGGAGTCAGTTTGCTCGAGATCTGCCGCATAAGGTGATCATAGAATGAAATTTCTTGTAGTAGATAATTATGATTCCTTTGTCTACAATATCTCTCAGCGTTTAGGAGAATTGAACATTGAACCCATGGTCATTCGAAGCAACAAAATCACTATGAACGCGGTCAAAACTATGGATCCTGATGCAATAGTCATTTCTCCCGGGCCTGGTCATCCGGCAAACAGGAGGTATTTTGGCATCTGTACCGATATTATAACCGATCAAGGACCTCGGACACCAATTTTGGGAATCTGCTTAGGACATCAAGGGATAATACATGCCTTCGGCGGCCGGATAATCAATGCTAAAAAAATTACACATGGAAAAATTAGCATAATCGAATACAAAATGGAATCAGACGGTCTATTTGAAAAAGTGGCTAATCCCTTTAAAGCAACCCGCTACAATTCCCTGGTCTCAGATAAACAAATTCCATCTTGTCTAGAGGTCACCGCATCATCGCTCGATGATAATGAGATAATGGCCGTTAGACACAAACACTATCTGATTGAAGGTGTGCAATTCCACCCGGAGTCCGTTTTGACAGAAGAAGGACCTAAAATATTCAGGAATTTTATTTCAATGGTGAAAAGATGAGTGGGCGAGTACATACCTTCGGACCTGCGGAATATCATCAGGAAACTAGTGACAAAAACTAACCTTTCTGAAACTGAAGCCCGTTACTCGATGGATCAAATTCTTAGAGGTAGGGCAAGCGAGGCTGCAATTGCCTCATTCTTAATATCACTTCGAATGAAAGGCGAGACCCCGGAGGAACTCTCTGCCATTCTCCAAAGCATAAAGAGTAAAGCCATCACGATCACTCCCAAAGTATCTGGTAGCTTAGTTGATACATGTGGCACTGGAGGAGATGCGATAGGATCTTTTAATATCAGCACAGCTGCAGCTATAATCGCGTGTGCATCTGGCTGTAAAGTGGCAAAACACGGTAACAGATCCGCATCCGGAATGTGCGGCAGCGCAGACTTTCTGGAATACGTCGGAATGAATTTGGACACCTGTACTGACGTTGTGCAAAACGCTATTGAAAATATTGGCATTGGTTTCCTATATGCACCAAAATTCCATCCAGCCATTCTTCAAGTGGCATCGACACGAAAGTCAATAGGTGTAAGAACGGCCTTTAATTTGGTCGGTCCTCTGTGCAACCCATGTACTAACCTTACTGGGCAGCTTGTTGGGGTTTGTGAGCCTTCATTAGTAGACAAGCTCTCTGCAGTAATGCAAACTTCTGGTGCTTCCAAAATCATGATTGCGCATTCCTCAGATGGCTTTGATGAACTTTCTAATACTTGCGAAAATAGGATCACATGGATACTAAACGGCGAAATCAACCGAATTATAGTTCATCCTAAGGACATTGGTATGTCAATTACAAAATCGGAGAATCTTTTAGTGAATTCAGGAGAAGACTCAGTAAGGCACACACTAAGAGTGATATATGGCCTTGGTGATTCGGCTAAGGAGGATATAGCGCTCTTGAATGCTTCGGCCGCATTGGTGATAGGCGACATAGCCGTGGACCTACGGGAAGGTATACAAATAGCACGCCAATCGTTGAGAGAAGGAACCCCGAGGAAAAAATTACACGAGTTGATCAAACGATGTGGTGACTTGGACAAGTTGAGCAGAGCTGAGGACAAGTTTCTTGCTTCGTAGACCTCAATTCATCCGTCTACCTCTTAACTAAAACGAGGAAACCAATCCTGTTGCCACACGTCATGTTGTGGAATAGTTTAGCAGAATTTAACTCTTGATAAGCAAAATTACTTTTGAAAAATACCGATGCATTAAAAATGCTAAGAGTGGAGGCTCGGATAAAAAATAAAGAGCGAGACTAGACTAATGGTCAACACTACCATAGAACTCAACCAAAAACGTCCGCCTTTTGTCCCTGTTACTTTCTCCTTTGCGTGGATTTACCCTTTACGTGACTGGTTTTAACTGTTTGTTTTCGGCTTGCTGCTTTAACCTTTGCTACTTTCTTCCCCCCGAACATCTTAGTTCCGCAAACGGTGCAAATCCCAGAAATTGCTCGTTGACCATTTTTCATAGTTATCAACTTCTCATCCTTCATGTCTCGCTTCGACCTACATTTCACACAATAAGCCTGTGTCGTCAACTTAAAGTAAATTCTCATGCCAGAATATAAGAATAGCTGTTTTTTGCCCTGTTACTGGACAATATTCATCCTAAAGGTATACATTTTGAAAAATCTCTGGCGCTGATCTGTTGAAAATCTTGACAAGATTTTCTTTTATATATTGTAAAATTTACAAAAATGTTGATGTAGAATAGGTCACGACAGAGGGACTTCCATTATATTTTTA
>NZ_QURE01000063.1 GCF_009898475.1 Nitrososphaera sp. AFS
TTGGACCACCCTGAGCAATATATCGTTGTATGCTGTCCATCGCTTGTATGCTCACCAGTAGGATCGCATGCCGGGTTAAACGGATTTCCGTTTTGTCTATCTGTTATCGCGGCCTGTGTTCCGTCATTAAATCCATCGCTATATCTCTTATTGTCACTTAGGTGCCTCGCGTACGCATCTGGTGCTACCAATATCGAAGAAATAATTATCCCTGTTCCCAATATTGCAATCATGAGATGCTGCTTAGTTAGCGCTATTGAATTCATTGGGTAAACCTACCTCCTACAACACAGGCCGCTTGCTTTATTCCGGTTGTAATTAATGCATTAATCTCGTACACTTTCTGTTTATTTACCGCTTGTACCACAATGGTATCATTTCCAGGAAATCTTGGTTTCAATTCTATATCAGCGCTGAGGATGCCCTTCTTTACCACCGTGTTTAATATATCTCCAAAGTGTAGGTCTTCGATTGTACCTCTCCCAAAGAATTTATGGTTATAAAGGATTATTCTCTGATTTGTTACAAATATTTCAGTAGGATGAAGTGGTTCTCCTCCTGGTGCATATCTTTTTGTCTTACCCCTGTAAAGTACTTTTTCGCCTTCTCCTAACATTTGTCGCAATTCCTTTGGAATGTCAGATATTGTGTTCGACATATTCAATCCTCCTTCCTTCCTAACAGTGCAGGGGTGAATTGCACGATAGTGAATTCTTTAGACCCTGCTCTCGTCAGGTCGACAGAACGATCCTCAACTTCAACAAGGATGGCGCCCACAGGGACGTAGAAATCCATCTCCTTTTCGGATTTCGGATTGTTTATTTTCTTTTGATTGTTTTGATTCATACTTAATAGATAGCTTCCAGGTGCTCTTCTTCCTGGTAGATGCAGTAACGTTGCATTTTCGTTGCAAAATGTTTATCTCAAGCACTGTACAAACTACACTGAATTTGTAATCTGTCATGAAAGAACCAATGCTGAAGATAGTTGCAAACGTTATTCCCGTTTTAAATGGCAGAGATCCATCCGGAAATATTATCTATTTGGGCCCTCAAACCACCAAGATCCACAGATATCTGATAGTTGTATTTCTTGCCAAAGCAACACACATGTTCAGTTTAATGGGAAAAGAGATTGATAATTCAGTTTACTTTACTCTTTATGGATTGGGTAAAGTTGCTGAATCATTCAAAGAGATGGGGCCCTATCATATACCGATTCAATATGACAGAACAAAAGTTGCAACCAGAATATACAATATGATCTCTGAGAGGGGATTGGTTACTGTCAAAAAAATGGAAGGCGAAACCTACATAACAATTACAGATAAGGGTGAAGATGTTTCCACAAAAATATTACAGGACCTTATTGCATATGGGGAATTTGCGAACATGAATAAAAAACTAGATGACAATGATAAGTTCGTATCAAAAGGTGTTAGGAAGGTCCCTGGATTAGAAAGAGTGGAGAAGATATTGGCCGAAAAAATCTCCGAGATATACTTACAATTTGAAGATCAACTTGAAACAATAGATGAGGAGGAGTAATTCATAAAGCATTCATTTGCTTCATTTTAATCTGTTCAACACGGTTCACGGTGCCTATGCTATTATACAAGTGTGTTTGTACTTTTGGATAAAATCCATTTGGTTACCATCTGGGTCTTATTCGTAAATCTACATATGAGAAGGTCCTCTTCTGATCTTATCATACTAAAGCAAGCGTTGATAATACTTTTTTAGAAGCACCAGTACTGTTGTCTTGGCCTTATCGTAGATAGCTAGTCCCAACAGATTCCAACATCCCGCTTGCGTATAAATCTACTAAACATGAGTAACAATACTAGATGCATCAAAACGATAGTCTGATTTAGTGGTAGAGGTCATGTTTGCATTCATTCCGTGGGAATGATAAATGTTCCATTCGGTGATATAGCCATTGGTCCAACCATTACAATATGCAGTAGTATGAAGCCGGTCAGATGAATGGGCAGAAGTAGGATCACAACCCGGGTTAAATGGGCTACCCGCCTTCGAATCAGAAATTGCCATGTTGCCTCCATCCTCTATTCCAGAATCAAATCTCTGGGCTGGGGTTTGTCCTGCTTTTTTAATATCGGTAGGGAATTTATTCTTGAACCAAACTGGGATAGATCTGTCGGTATAACCAGGATGTATCCCTGTGTCCAACCTAAGCAATATGCGATCGGATGTTGTCCATCGCTAGTAGTGTAACTGCCAGTAGGATCGCAAGCTGGGTTAAATGGATTATGGTTATGGAGGTCGTAAACGGCAGACATATTGCCATAATCAAACCCAGAAACATATTTTTGATGGTCAGTGTACCATGGACCAATGAAATAGATACCAATTACTGCTGCCGTCACTGCAATGATTGGTATCAATAACAGATACTTATTATGGCCAGATAATAGATGCCATCGGAGTCCTTTTTTTGAAGGGGTACGTACTATAATATCTTTGCTCCTCAATGAGTCATAAGTTGCCAAAATAACATTCTCAGATCCTTCAGCTTTTGTAATCGGTCTTTGTTTTGGTCTTGGTTTCCGGCTCATTATCTCTTTGTCAACGTATTCACCCAACGCTAGTGGTGTGACGCTTCCGTTACTATCGACCGAATTGGTATTTTCTTTTAGGCCCTCGAGAAGGTAATATGTATATATGCTGTGGTTATCTTTTTCTAGCCCATAAGCCTCTTGTGCAGCTTGACTAGCAGCTAAAATGTATATTCTTTTTTTTCTCGGAAGTTTTTTTAATCTGTCAATTATACCTTTCCGTCCTAATTTTGCTTGGTTGTCTTCGTCTGCTTTACTTGTCATCACACCTTTGCTTCGTAAGCTTGCAGAACCACTATAACAACAATCCAAAATTATAATTGCCGTATTGGGAGTACTGTCTTCTATCCATTTGGTAAGGTCATCAAAAGAAAAACCCCTTCTGCCTGGTTCGTCAGGATTGATATCAGAATATGCAAGATATGGTTCTCCATTATCATCTAGAATTCCATGACCAGAATAATAAAAAAGCAATACATCGTCCCTATGATTTTCTTCATCGTTAAAAAAATCAAATGTTTTATCTCTTAATTTCTGTCCTTTAACTTGGCCTACCAACTTATAATTGTCTGAAATATCCCATTTATTCTCTCCTGAAAAAGATTGTAATAATTCGTACATCTTTTCAGCATCGTTCTTGCAAAAATTTAGGTTCTGTAGGTGTGGGTCATTGTAATCGCTAATCCCAATAATTAATGCTTTCCTTTGCACCTTTTTCATGCTGTTTTACCACTCACATTCATGGGTAAAGTTAGTACATATCAGAACAGAGAAATTTAAGAACTTTTCCGATTTTAATTCAGAACCGATGATATGCTCTCCCTTCATATGTTGAGATTTAAAACTTAAACCCTGGCCGGTTTGAATTTAAAATGCAAAGTGTGTAAATGCAAGGTGCATGGAAGAAAACCAAAGATAATGAATATGGAGATCCAGAATTCAGTAAAGATCGATTAAGATGACATATCTTTAGAGATGATTCCAGCGATCTTTAGACAAATCTATGGTTAGGAAACAAAGTAAAAGGGGGTTCGCAGTGTTTTAAAGATCATTTGCTATCCTGTTGGCCATAATTTCTTGATTTCTTCTGCAGAGAGGCCAATTTGAGCTAATCCCACTGTCATGATGCCCAGAAATTTATCATAATTCTTCTGTACATCGTCTCGTGATAATGCCCTAACACCTTTAGAATCTATTAATACGACCTTTGTTTCGCCACCACTTTGGCTATCAGATTCTTTTACCTCATTAATGATATAACAAGCCACGATTATTGCATCTTCCACTGGGAGATTATGCAAAGAACCACCAGCAACTGCCATGCTTCTGTTGAGCTGTTTTATGACCAATCTCGCAAGATCGCCTCCACTACCTATCACCATATGTTCATCTTTGGGATAAACCATTCCGTTCTCTTTTAACAGATATAAACCAAAGCTATTGTCTTCGTTTTTCGCCCCCACAAGCAGTGTGGGATTAAATGGATGTGCATTTATGCCGAGGAATTCTCTGGAATCCAAATTGTATTTCTTATGTAGACACCAAAAGACATTTTGTATCTTATCTCGAAATTCGCTTTTGGTCGATGACATCTGAGGAAATTCCTCTCTTAGATGTTCGACAAATAGTGTTATGTTATCAGCGTCACCAGAACCGCCTATGGCTATGAAATTATTTACATTGGATATTTTGGTCACGCCGAGCATCTTCGCCCTCTCGGCTCGTACCGTGGCTTGGCTATCACTAGCCATCACAATGCCATCAGGACATTTTATCGCGACTATTGTTGTCAAGGGGTCCGTCTCATCAGTGCGATTGGGATCAATATCTTCTATTCCTTCCGTAATCAATTGTTCTGCCCCTTGGTTGCATTTTGGATAATTGTGATCCACTTATTCTCTCCTCCGATTATCCACATTTCTCGGCAGGCGTTTTTCCATTCAGTGACATATGTGGTCTAAAATAATTGTGATAGATTTGATAGCCAGGTAAAAGCTCTGTATTAGGCATTTTCAGACCGCGCATGACCTCTTGTGCAATCCAGAATCTTGTCTGGTCATCCATAAGAACGAATAAATATTTTGGGCTGCCTTTTACCTTCACATACAATTCACGCCATGAATCAGAGACATTTGGATTGATTTGCTCCAAATATAGTTGCATTAAGGCCACATATTTTTTAATCCATTTGTAAATTGCAACATGGCTCATCTTTACACCTTGCAATTTCAAGAATTTCTGAACATTCCTGAATGATTCGCCCGTGAAATACAATTGCAATGCTGACGTTATCATTTGGGGTGTTGCAAGCATCTTTTCAAATCCTAAATTGATTGTGAAATAACTGTTACATTCTCTGTAATTGAATTTTTGAATATTAACATGTTTGTTATGTCTTAATCCGTCTCTTACGATATTAAACGATTCACAATAGATACAACATTGGGTATTGATGGGTTTAATGCGCGCAACCTCTACTTCTTTATGGAGGGCAAATGAGATTTCAACAGCAAAAATGTGTTTACATTTCACACGACGAAATCTGTGATCAGGACATGAACAGACCCATCCTAAATACATTGAGCAAACATCGTAATCGCCATTGCCATTTTGAGATTTGACAACATATTTTGTATCATTAATGCGTTTTATCGCACCGCTTATGTTAGCAATGATTAATCCATGTTGCTCCCGATTTATCAGTGTTTTGCTCATATTTTCGATATGCTGAAGTGGAAAAAAGATGCGAAGGAATTTACCGTCGGTGTTAATTATTCCGACGGAAGAGGATATCAATCTTCGATTCCTATTCCGGTAATGGAGAGATTAGGAAAAACAGACACGATAAAATTTGTCATTAATAAAGACAATAATACAATAGAGCTTATCTCAGGGAAATTTCCCATGTCCAGAAAAGGGATGAAAGTGACCTAGATATCCGACGATGGTTAACACTTTAGGAATCAGCGATAAATTAACAGAACCTAAAAGGGGATTGTTAACGTAGTAGAGCAAATTGAGAAAATGTTCATCTATACAAGATCTGGTGCAACGAAACTGCAACGAAATCTCTACTAGAAGTCACCGACCTAATACAAGAACCGTTTCTTCTCAGTAGTAGCATGAATAAGAAAAATAACGTAAGGGTCAAAACAACAACCAAAACACCTAAAATGTTCACAATCGTGGCAATATTTGCAACCATTGCGATATTAGCCACTGCCTCAACATCGAACATGGTAATGGCACAGATGGACAATGGCGACGGGCAACAAGGTACCGACTGGAGTGGAATATGTAATCAGATACAATCCATTTTGGTAGAATCATGCAGTCAATTAGTAAATACTGATGGGAGTTTCACGGCTGACGGTCAACACGCACATGACTGCATACAAAATGGAATCCTGTTAGGTGGTGGTGCGCTCGCACTTGGTTTACCCCTTCCGATGGTGATTCCAGGATTGAAAGCACTCAGTGGTCAGACAGGTTGTGACAACATCGTGAATTGGGATGCTTTGGATTCTGGCACGGTGAGTTTGTTGACACAAATATTCCACAAATAGTATTGGCTGAGCAACTTTCCTTTTTTTCAATGATAATCACATTGAAAAAACGTTTAGAACTCCATCGTTCGGGTAGGCCGTATGTTAGAGTAGCAGGTAGAATTCTATAAATAGTAAAAGCTCGGGATTGTTAGGTGAGTAAATCATTAGCGGTTTTGAGCATAATACCGCTCGTATTGGTACTCATTACCGCTCAAACAGCACGGGCAGATTACGCAGTATGTAAAAAATGGATGATGAAGATGGCGGATGATGAACTGAAATTTGAGGTAGACAATCGAACGTACACTCCTAACGATGTAGGTTTCGTACGTTCGTTCATATACGACAAAGCAAACATTGTAGGTGACTTAGAAGGGGAAAAGCTTGCCAATTGTTCTCTTTATGACAACCAAATAGCAAAAGATCCAGATATCATGAGTAAGCTCGCAGCAGCAAATCTAACAGCAACATCTCAGTACTTCTTTCATAACTGAAACTAAAACAAATTCTTTCTTTTGAATCTCGAATGTGAAATTGTCGCGATTCCGTAAACATATTTTATTGATTATTTAGCTCGGTCTATCTCTGTATCTTGAGATGAAAGTTCCTAGGTTCGCTTTTCGCTACAATTATACAACCTGAATCTGCCACCATTATTTGTCCCACCAAAATCATCGGGTGGGCAAGATATACTCCCTCCCCTGTCGGTTATTCTGATTATATAAGAATGATTGACATCCAGTATGGGATGACGAATAAGGTCAAGAGTATGTTAGATCTTGAAGAAAAAAAGGAAATAACACTATCCCAGCCTGTCAAAGAGAATTTACCGATTGAATATGAAATAGAATGCCCACATGATGTAATGACTCTACAATCGGAATTCGATAAAGTGATCTACTTTTGTGAGGAACGCAATTTCTCGCTTTCTTTAATTCCCAAATAGAACGAGACTGCTGTTTATTCTACTTGTAAATCCCACTGCTTTCAGCCTTCTTAATTTCTATCGTTACTTTATCTCCAACCTTGATTGCCATGTCTTCGTACTCCCTCATGCTGATCTTAAATGTAGGAGATTCGGTTGGAAAGCCGCCGCAACCCATAGCTTTACCCATATTGGCCATTGCTTTGGGGAGATTCTTCATCAAATCCTCTGGTGATGTGAAGGACATCATATTAGGACCAAAAGGGTTGAATGACGGCGATCTATCCGCGCCAGCCTTAAAATCATTAGGATTGACATATGTTACATAAACATAAGGGCTACTATGTTACATAAACATAAGGGCTACCATCTTGGGACGCTTCAATTCTTGAAACAACAAAATCCATCTTCATTGAATATGCTACCTTCAAACAAAGGTCTTATAATTTTTCGTAGGCTCTGGCGGTTTCATGTTTGAAATCTGTTGATGTCGAAAATTAACTAATACAAGATATTGTGGTTGCACGATCAAGACGTGCTGAAGTCTGTATTATTTGTCACAATCTGTTTTTATTCTCTTCTCTATTTGATTATGGAAGCCTCTTTTCCTCATATGTCTCAAGCCAACATAATTAAAACCATAAACATGTCAAAAATTAAATGACATTGAATACCTAAATATATGAGAGGAGGGGAGCAAACCCCCATAATGCATCAAGAACATGTCACTCTTACCAACGTAGAGATCGAACAGTTGTACGGGGCAATTAAGAAATATCTGCAAGATCTTAAGTTAGAAGTGATTCATGAGGATAAATTACCAAATTACTTGAGTTTGAAGGCATACAAAGGTGGTACGCTCAATACAATAACAGGAAGTGTTAGAGACGTAGAAGTAATGATTTCTGGATCAGATACCAGTCACGAATTAATTCTACGTACTGGAGCGTGGGGACGCGATATCTTCGTTCCAGGAGCAATCGCAGGTCTTTTCACAGGCGGAATTGGCGCAGCAGCCGTGGCTGGAGCAGAAATTTATAGAGCTTATACCTTTGAAAAGAATTTCTGGAAATGGATAAACACCATAATAAGCGAATTGAGCAGGGGAAATGCCTCAATGACTGATCCCAAGGTGTTAGAACCACAAAAGGACATAAGTACATCATGAAATGAGCAATCTTTGCTCTACAAGAAGATATCTGCAGAAGGTAGGATACTGCGGGTACCGTGTCTCTTTAACCATAGCACGTGACATCGATTGGTATGATTGGTCTACCTCAGTAAATTTATAAATCAATAAAACATATTTGATGTTAGGAATGGTTAAGAAAGCCAAAACAAAAGCAAAGAAGCCGGTAAAGGTCGCCAAGAAGAAATAAAGTGACAATGGAGTATGATCAACCATACTCTAACGGCATTGTCATTTGATCAATCATTTTAATTTGTATGTCGTATTGGGGCCAGTTATAATTGTTCCTACTCTAAACGGTGAGCTATAGTGTTGGATCGTAAAGTTTCAGTATGCGGAGTATTCCAAAAAAGTAGGAGAAATGGTTTTGCTATTTAGAGTTGGCTGAATTGTTTGCCACGGTACTAGTACTGGTAGAATTTGATCTAAGCGCAATATCCTTTAGATCAGTGCTTATAGCCGATAAGAGCTGTTTGGTGTGGCTGTCAATGTGCGCTGAATTATTTTGGGCAATTTGGTTTAATTCCTGGCCTAACCCATACGCTAATTGGCTGTCATTAACAAAATTAGCATAGAGTTGTTTTAATTGCGTACCAGCTCCAGTCTTGTCATCCTTAATAATATCTTGGTAAGTCGTACCAAAGTGGGCTTTGACGTTAGGAAGATGAGCAGCGGTTGCATTCAAGAATCCAGCACCACCTTTTGTAATTTCATCCATGACATGGTTTCCACCTTTTACTATTTGATCCTTGAAATTTGAAGTGCTGAGCAGTCCCCCAGTGTTATTTATTTGTGCCCTTATTGGCTGAAAAATGCCCCCACTAGTCGTCAACAATATAGTAGACAGGATCAAAGCCGCAAGCACGGCGGCAGCATTATTTTCTTTTAACATGTAAGACCACTAGTATTAATACATATAAATAATGC
>NZ_QURE01000064.1:0-7085 GCF_009898475.1 Nitrososphaera sp. AFS
TTTACAATTTTGATAGCAACGATTGTGTCCTGATGTTTAAAAAGTTCAGAAATGTATATGGAATTTCATTTATTGAGGTTTAGTGCTGAGGTACAAATTATTTTGTCTAGCAGGGGCAATAAAGCAGTAGACAGAAATGTTGCTTTGGATTTACTCTATGTATGCAAGAGTTTTTTGATTCAATTCCTCGAAATTAATGGAAATAAATTAAATGATCCTGCGTTTATCAAGCAATCGGAAGTATTTACAATTATAAAATTCAGAGAATGGATAATAGAACAGATCACACTGTTGTTATATCAAGCAAATTAGAATATTTGAATTAAGCTCAGTAGGACCCATGGAATATTTAAGGGAAGAAGTGGAATATGAATTGCCTTCTTATTCTTCATCGACTGTGATATATCCTTAGACTAAATCCTATTAACAACCAACAAACGTCACTTCATTATAGTTTAATGAGATAGGTGTAATTTGCTGTTAATTGCTAGATCTTATTGTGTATATTATCAATAATTGAAATTAAGACAAAAGGCCGCGACTTAAGGGCCCGTGCGTATGTGCATTTCCATGGCATAGTCTTTCTGTTTAAATTCCTTGTTGTACTATTGTTAATTGAGAATCTACTTCCTATGTCATGTGTGTACTTTGATGCGCATCTCAAAGTGGGTGAGATTGAATAATGGGTTTATTTACTGACGAAGATGTACACCTGCTCAAAAGCCTGATTGAGGGTAAAATAAAGGAGTTAGAAGATACTATTGAGGTGGAAAAAGCATTTGAGAGAGATGCAATATTTAGAGATAAAATTATAGAAGGCAGTCAAAGAATGATTTCCAAGTATAAGACTTTCTATAAGAAGCTTGAGACGTAGCAATAAATGCGGTAGTACCTGTGGTTTGTCAGTTGGTGTACTCATTCAAAAGATATGGTGTATTACCAAAAAATACTACCTTTTTACTGCCAGAGAAATAAGGACACGTGTAAGTCGACATTTAATGGCAAACCCTGCATGTACCACTATTATAACTCCCGTTGCATCAACTTTTGAAGTACCTTTAGCTTATGCAATCACGCAATCAACTCAAATGGAACTGCTTCGTAGGAGACTGTGGCGCACATATTTTTGGTAATACCTTTAAACAAGAAAACGCTCCAAAATATATCCCTGAACCTACTATATATTATAAAAACTGCGACATGCCTATAATACTACATTAGAAGTAGCGGTAGCAGATTTATCATTAGCAGCTGCCTTTGGTTCAGTGCCAGGCCTTATGCTAACTTAGTGAGGGTAGTTTAGATTTCAGAAAAATTATATAATGCAATTTTATAACGTAGGATCTAATCTTCTCGTAATAATGTCAGGCATACATCCTAAAGCACGAATACTCTATCTAAATTCTTTCGTAGGTCTTATCAACGTTCTTGGCAAGAGCTGAATCTTTGGACGTTTTGTTCATCTTCTATTATTAGGATGGGTATGTTTTTTTATACTATCTGTTTTATGTGTCTATCTGTATACATTCGTACTCATCTCTTGTCTGTTTGTTTATTTGCAACTGCTTTACCGTAATCCAATTCTGTCTATAGTTGTTCAAAAAATGAAAAATGTATGGATTCAATGTTAATGGACTTGTATAACGCCTTTCATCATTGTAGGATGATATAGACAATGATATCCATACGTCCCGGCAGTAATTGGCTTGAAAGATACTTGTCCTGAACTACCAGGTGCTACGTCCCCACTTGTTGCAAGTTGCTTACCGTTTTGGTCTATTATTAATTGATGCTTAGTGTCTGTCGGATTTTGAATCTTTATAATTTGATCAGTATTTGTCTTAAAACTTAATGTGGGATTACTTGCCCCAGTGTTAGCGTTTACCCATGTATAACTTCCTAAGGTTCCCTTGACTGAAAATTGAACTGCGTCAGAGGCCTTGTTTAGGTTCTGAGCTGCTGCCAATTGAATTTGATGTCCATATGAACCAGATATCATTAAGCCAAACAGCATAGATACTACTGATCCTACCACTAGTATTTGGAGATTATATGCTAATCTTTTCATAAGGTAAGGATGGTATGACTATAATAAGATTTTATATACAAATACCGGAAATGGTATTCGTGACTCCCTTTATATAATTTAAAGTACAATAAGACTTTGACATGCAGAATCGATTAAAACTGATTGCAGCAACAGTAATAGTTACAGTAGCTACAGTAGCTATAATAGCAGCACTGAACCTGAGTGTAATGTCAACATACGCTCAGAATATGACTGGAAATAAGACTGCTAGTGGAGGCGGCAGTAATGCTACAGCAGGAAATTCTAGTTCTTCTTCCTCTTCTGCAGCACCTAAGGCTGCAACACCTGCTCCATCTAGTGCTGGCCCAAAGTACTAAATTAGTATAAAACTGCCTTAGAATACATAATTTAGAATTTTGAGAACCTTCCCAATCCTTTTTTTGTACAACCGCAAAGGTCGCTGATGTGCTTGTAAAGACTATCTTAATATCTCGAAGATTTTGGTAATGTTGCCGTTGAAGATTTAGCCGTTAATATTTCAGCTGTAGAATCATATTATTTCTGTTATTATTAGATTATGGGAGTATCTAAAGGATTTATTAGTGATTGTATCTAGAATAAACATGCACTATGTCTTCCAAGAATAATTTTAAAAGTCCTAATCATTTCATGGTACTCGATGCCATATCGAAGGGCCTCACCAGTGTACATAAAATAACTTGCGCTACCAAATTAGACAATGAGGAAATTGAATCGATTATAATTGAATTACTAACTCAGAGATTGATAGTCAAAGGTGAAAGGAAAGCCTTCATATTTGGGAAGAAAAAGACAGAACTACGTATCACGGAAGTAGGCAGCAAGCTTCTTAATGCAAAGAAACAAGAATTAGACCAAAAGAGGCAAGAGATGCAAGAAGCCTATGATAATGGTGATGGCGCTCATCTGCATAGTTATATGGACGCAAATCGAATGTGGATCCCTATGATGTTATTCTCGGGTGTTATGGATATGATGTTTTTTGCGTCTATGATGTCCTTTATGGGATTGGGAATAAATTCGATTGAAAGTCAGTTTATTGAAACTGATAGTAACCATCACAATGCTGAAGCTAGCGCTGGTAGTACACACTCTTTTCACGATCAAAGCGCAGCATCAAATGACGATAGCAGCACTGGTGACGGATCTGGTCACGACAATAGTGGCGTTGATTCCGGCGGGTTTGATGGATTTGATGGCGGTGGCGGATTTGATAGTTTTTAAAAAGTTATGTCATGAAACTATTACACGCGGCCAAACAACGCAGAGGTAAGATTTACTAAAAACCACTACCATACTTGCAGTGATAGACAATCCATTATACCAATGACTCTTAATGATATTTCCACCGCGTTAAAGAGCCTTGGTTATGGAATTGATAACTAGACGAGGGTTCTAAATATATCAATGAAAAATAACGGCTTTTTGGACAGATGGACGAAATTAGTGAAGGCAGTGAAAGCAGTGAAGAATATAGGATGAATCTCCTAATACTTACCAAAAACTAGAAAAAATCTCATTCTGCTCCGCAAGCGAGCTACTACATTTGTTATTGTGGCCATTTCTATTCTATATTCGATCAATCTTAATCTATCTATGATTGGAAAAAATTACTTGTATTTATCTTGTAGATCACTTCTATACTTCTGAATCAATTTGTGCACCTTCGGATCAATTACAAAACTACAATAGGTAGCATTCCTATGGCTCTCATAGTAATTTTTGTGGTAGTCTTCTGCAACATAGAAATTCTTAAAAGGAATAATCTCTGTCACAATAGGGTTTTTGTAAATACCTGCATTTTCTAGATCACTTTTTGACTTCTCTGCAATCTCTTTCTGTTTTTCATCATGATAAAATATAGCAGATCTATATTGAGTACCAATATCATTTCCTTGTCTATTGAGTGTAGTTGGATCATGAGTATGCCAGAAAACATCAAGGATTTTTTCATAAGGTATAATTCTTGGATCAAATTTTATCTGAATCGATTCTGCATGTCCTGTGTTTCCTATACATACCTGTTCATAAGACGGATTTTCCACTAACCCTCCTGAATACCCAGGTATGACGGATTTGACACCTCTAAGTCTTTTGAATATTGCTTCACTACACCAGAAACATCCATTGGCAAGTGTTGCTATTTGCGCTATTTGCGTAGTGCTACCACTATTATTAGTGTTACTACTATTATTGCTATTCATTTGTTATTGTTTTAGGCAACTCCTTTGCCTTTGGTATAAAATGTATAGATAATGAATTGACACAATCTCTTGTATCTTTCTTGGTGAAGCCTTCTCCCACAAATTCGTGCCCTAAATGCCCACCACAATTTGCACATTCAATTTCAGTTCTTACACCGTCCGGATCTGGCACTCGTTTTATTGCATTTGGGTAGCTTTCATCAAAGCTTGGCCATCCACAACCAGCATCAAATTTGCTTTTTGATGAAAATAGAGGAGCATTACATCTTCGACAGATAAATGTTCCATCTTGATAAAAATTATCGTATTCGCCTGCGAAAGGAGGTTCTGTTGCCTTACTCATAATGACTTTTTCTTCTTGTGAAGTTAGCCTGTTGTAATTCATATTATATAATTGGTATGGTAAGATTCCATATAATAAACATCGTTATCGTCGTAGGTCCGCTCAGCCTAAACCCCGTAGAAACCAGGATAAACTGAAATCTAAGGAAAAATGTATGAGCAAATGATATCATGTAATGGAATTAATTTGATAAAAGAACTCAAAAGATATCAGGCATGTTGGTAGGTGGCTTAAATTATGATACTTAACTTATTCGCGATTCAGAATCCCAATGAGGATACATTTTCCATCCAACCGTTAGAATGATACTGTAGCACTAATCTATCAGCAAATACAAAAAATATTCCACGTTTCAATAGAAATGAAATGAATACCATAAATAAGGTATATGCCTCGCCAGATAGATTAAACCTTCTAGACGAATACATCCAACTTGCAGCTGAAAATGGGTGCAATGATAAAATAGCTTAATTTTTTTCGCAAACATTCAGAAATGCTTCTCACAGCCTTGGTTTGATGTATTCCTATTATATTCGACTGATATCCTCTTGGCAGCAACGAAAATACGCTCATTCCATCCATCTATCTTTCCCAACACAACAGAACAGGTCATTTAGTTAAGGTGTTGGAGTAAATAGACTTCTCACTGGGATACATTCCGATGCCCATTACTATAACCCAGCACTTTCGATCAATATCATGAGCTCATTATATTGTTTAATGAATTGTTTACCTTTATTGGTTATTGATATCAACCCTTGGGCATTACTACGGTATTTTAACATGTCTCTCTTTTCTAACTCCTCAAAGTGATTCATCATTTTGTCATAGGATAGTCTGCTAATATGTTGAATATGAGTTGGTTTAGCAGCTGTATCATTGTTGTTATTCATATAATCCTCAATAGCTACAAGTATTTCGTAAAAGAGTTGGAGTTTGTGTCTCTTCTCTTGTCTCATCATCTCTCAATCTCCATTTCTCTATGTCTTCCACTTTCCAATGCATAATAAATGGCATATACGAACAAACCCAATCCAGCCAATCTAACAAGTATAGATCCAAAATGAGCAAATGGATCGTTATCAAAATAGTTAATTACTAATGAATACTGTTCAAGCCATAACAATGCAAAGGCGGCTGGAATATATAATAATTTAATATTGGCAGTTTTTACGAGAGGTTTTAGACATTTGACTAGGATGTATCCTAGAGCTATGATGTCAAATAATGTAGTATAGATACTCATGTCCTTTAGCTCGATATCATTGAGTATCGGCTGAACAAATAAGGCAGAGATTGTAACCATCAATGGTATAGAAATCACAACCATTGGTAAGACGCTAATAATTATTTCTCTAATTTTGATAGAAGAATAGCTCCAAATATTGGGAGAAAATAGCAATTTAGAAGTATATGGTAATCCGTATGTATTGGAACTAACACGGTTTTTCAACATGTAGGAAAGAGCTATGAATGCAATTCCTTCTGATTGAAGGGTTATTCGTACCCAAAAGAATAGATCTTCTATGGCCTCACTGTGGGAATAAGCTACACTCAGATGCTCAAACACAAAAGACACAGCTAGAATTGCAAAGCCAGTGGGTAAGCCTAACAGATATCCAAACCCTGAGAATCTATAAGATCTGTAAAAATACATTGCTATTACAGAACATAAAAAGACTGATGCAATAGTCACTATTAGGCTAGATAAAGAAAGTGAAGAAGCGCTACTAGTAACCACGCTGTATGCTGTGTGAGTGGGAATGAGTGTAGTAATGGTCGTGACAGATAATGAATGAGGTAGAATAAAAGGGTTTATATTTTCATTCAGTGACAGTTAGGTGACTGGAACGCAGATATCCACCCATTGAGCACAACCGGTAGCATGCTAGATATAATGTCCTCTCGTTGGTGAATAATCAATGGATCAATTTCAAATTAGTTATGAGAGCTTTTTGATTTGCTTATACTGGATTCACTTGATATGAAGATAGAGCATATTCAAAGAACACCTCATCTTCATGTATATATTCATCTGACCTATCGTAAATCGTGGATAATAGTAAATTTGTATATGGCTTATGAAGATTCTTTAGGAAATGCTGTACGGCATATCTTTGTCCTCTTGCATGTTATTAATGCTATCACAACTAGCGGAAGACTAATACCAGATACAATTACTTCTACCGGCATCGTCCATATTAATTTAGGCGTTTAAATAATATTATCAATCTGTAATCATGCACTTTAACACGGACTATCAGGAAAAAGTGTGGTATAAAAGATGTGAGTTTAATCTAGTGCTAATTAAAGTCGCTAGTTATTAGCGATAATCATGTCCAATATGTTAAATCCTGCTGATCCAATGATCCCCGCATTTGCACAAGCGTAAGTGCAATTGATAAATAATTTGTTACAATCATTGGTACGACCCTTCCTAGATTGTCCACTGGTTCAACGAGCCTCACCG
>NZ_QURE01000064.1:7103-8430 GCF_009898475.1 Nitrososphaera sp. AFS
TTCTTAAATCGAATAAGACATTCAAGAAAGATGTTTTAGATTTTATCAAGAAATGAATTATCTCAGGAAGGAGGTCCTTCTCCTGATTACATTACATGATGCTGGTAATAATAAAAAATAATGTGCAATTTACCTCAAATGTGAAACCAAATCTGATCAGCCCTAATACCATATCAGAATCATCGAATTAGTTTACCCTTGCAAATAAAAGTTGATTTGGAATATCAGCGTACTAATACTTTTATGTGGTGCAGTTTACACTTATCTAATGTTATCTGGAAGTATAACCCAAAATAACTCTATCTCAAATCATTATAGCCTTCAAGTCATTGTAAAGATTCTGAATTCTGAGAATGCTATCAATCAAGCACCCTCTACTAACAAGAATCACGATATTCCGTTCAGTACTAGAATTAGCAAGCGAATACGTTTCGTTATATGCAACTCATGTTATTGGTGTGCGTCATCATTCTTAGATTCAAGTATTAAGTGTCCAATATGCGAGAGTGACAGGAATGTGGAAGTTATACCGATTTCTAAGAATGAATCATTTAAAATCAGTCATGATCCGAAGGCAGGAATTATACTTGCGTTCTCATGACTATCTCATCTTGACACTAATATTTTTGACACGAGGACCTTTCGTTCATAGTAATTTGGGGATAATTGATAATAATGACGGGTCTATTTGTAATATCTAGTTAGTTCTTACTTCCGATAGAGTAAAAAACAAATCTGGGGTTTAATTCCCACATTTATGGATCTTGAAAATGAAGCCGCTAAGAAAATAGGAGAAAATATTATTCGTGGCGAAATTTCAGCTGTAATGAAAAACCCATTAAAGATTAAACAGAATGGCTGCGCAGCGTGCCATGTTCTTTTCCCAATTATGAATAAAATGCGGGTGAGCGAACAAATGCCGCTGACTTGCTTTCTGAAGATTTGCTAGAGAATAGTATTCTAAATGACGACTTTGTTGATATGGTTGAGGAAATACACATACGATCTAGGTTCATGGGTAATACATTTCTGATAAAAAATAGGGAATCAAAAGATCGATACATTGAATCCAATTTCAAAAATGTGTTAGATGAGATATTATCAGATACATCCAGTCTTAGCAGTGAAATTGTACTAAGAAAACTTATTTTGTCTTATGCAGCCTTATCTATAGCACAGAGTTTGAGGATTGATTTACATGCAGCGACAGAAGAGCTGTATTATTACATGAGAAAAAAGGATGAAGAAACACATCTAGAATTATTGGATTCAATCCGCCATATTCTTAGCAAGGGACACAAATTAGATAACTGACCTAGACTTCATT
>NZ_QURE01000065.1 GCF_009898475.1 Nitrososphaera sp. AFS
TCATTCATTCATTCACTAATAGATGTGCTAGTCTTATCTTGAGACATAAACAACTTAGCATTCTTTGTAACCGATGTGTTTCTTGAATAATCATAGAATTAGGCACAATAGAATATATGCTTATATACAGCAAATGGCCATCGATATCTAATGGAAAGAAGTACAAATACTCCCATTCTCACTTGTGCCACTCCGATCTTGATTGAAAGAAAGTTGCAAGCTGCTGTGGATGGGCTGCCCTCTGATTGTCATAATGTGCTTTGCAAGAAAGTGCTACCTTACTCCATTGTAAATGCTCAAACAATCGCTGATTATGTTTTAGCATTAAAAACTGAAGTGAATCCTGGTGATCACTATAGGGTTGACATAATACGTCTGTTAAGCCAATTTTCGATATTTTTCAAAAATCAGAAATCATTCACAGAAATTACAAGGGCTGACTTGTTGGCATTCCTCGATACTGTCAGGAAGCCGGAAAACCTGGATCCAATGCATAAATGGATAGGGACCTATAATTTGTATAGAATACACTTAATGCGGTTCTTTAAGTGGTTATATTATCCGGATATTGAACAAAAGCATAGGCCTAAACCACCGGTGATAGAGAATATTCATAAACTTGCTCGAAAGGAGAAATCAATATACAAACCAACGGACCTGTGGACCGAAGAGGATGATTTTTTATTCTTCAAGTATTGTCCAAGCAGGCGCGACAGGTGTTACCATGCAGTATCGAGAGACTCAAGCTGCAGGCCCCATGAAATTCTAAAACTGAAGATAAAAGATATTATGTTCAAGAATACTCCTGATGGAAAGCAGTACGCCGAAGTTCTAGTCAATGGGAAAACTGGTAGCAGACATATACCATTAATTAATTCGATTCCCTATCTAAAGGATTGGCTCTCATCTGATCACCCTCAGGCAGGCAATCCTAATGCAGCATTTATTTGTGGCCGCGGTAAAAGTCTGGGAAGACGACTAAGCGTCGGCGCTCTTTACAATATTTATATGTACTATCAGCTGGAATTTTTTCCAAGACTCTTGGAGAATACATCCGTTTTGCCTGAGGATAAGAACAAGATAAGAGAGTTACTGAAAAAGCCGTGGAATCCCTACATAAGAAGACACTCGGCTCTTACTGAAAAATCATTAAGATTAAGAGAGCATGTACTGCGACAACATGCTGGTTGGTCTGGAGGTTCCCAGATGCACTTGAAATACATACACTACTTCGGAAATGAATCTAGCGAAAGTATCCTTGAAGAATACGGTATCGTTTCAAAAGATAAACGACTCTCCGATACACTCAGACCAAAACAGTGTCCTAATTGCAATGAACCAAATAAACCAGATAGCAGGTTTTGCGCCAAATGTAGGATGGTGTTAACATATGATGCATACAATGAGACATTGGAGAACCAGCAGGAAAAAGAATCAGAAATCAGAAGGTTGCAGGAAAAATATGAACATGATATAAAAGTAATTCGCGAAGAGACGAGTCAACAATTCAAGCAGATTATCTCAATGATACAGCAGAACCCTGTTCTTGCGCATGTAAAACCCGAAGCGCTCACAAAGAAAATACAATGATGAAAATACCCACGGCATTAAAGCCCATAATACAAAACACCGGAAGAAAAAGATTTGCGCATAAATGCTGGATAAATATATTCTAGTAACACATGAACAAATGTTCTATATTTTGTATTCGCAGATGAATTTAGAGAATCTATCAGATTTTCAAAATTACCATGGACACTGATCATAGACTGTTTGATATCATGAATACTCTTTTTCTTTTTCCCCTTTTTATATTTGCGACTATGACGAAATTCTTGAAGTGTATCTTCTATGTTACCATAGAAGAATTCTAGCCATTTTTTTTCTGCTTCATTAGGGCCACGATGACATTCAAATATACCCAGCATTACGGATAGTATATCATCGTTCAAATTCTTACATTTGCCCAAGACCAATTGGAGTGGTTCAGGGAATCTATATCTCTTTTTATTAATTAATCCACCAACTTCTTCCAATAACCTTTGAGCCAATAGCATATCAATTTCCTCCTGAAGATCTGAGCGCTCAAAATCTACGTAATAAAATTCCATGGTGCGTCTGTCAAGTGCCTTTACTAAATCGGCTACACCAAAGCCAGGAAGGTAATAGCCATATGAAATTTTATCGGCGGTTTCTTCCACAATCTGGATCTCGAATATGCCGCTTACTGGAAAGAAATTCTTAATATGTTTGAGGGAACCCTTGGTCTCGATATCGTACTCTTCGAATACTCGGAGATCATTTTCGTGTAAATTGTATCTAGCCAGAAATTCTTCAAACTCCTCCTTGCTCTGCAATGGATAAAAACTTCGCTGAAGCCCAAAGTAGGATACAATAAAGAGCATTTTTAATCGCTTCTCTACTTCTTCCGACTCCACAGGGTCTAGAAAAATCCTATTTGGCCTGTTAAATTCTAGGATTTTATGTCGTTGTAGGAAATATGCTTTTTCTTTTAAGAAATAGCCCTTTTTGGTGTTTCCAAGCAAGCCATTTGTCTGTAGATGCCTCAGATGAATACCAAACGTTTCGTACGACAATTGTTTGCGCGCCTCCTTTACATAATTATACAATTGGCCATGCGTCACCAATCTTCCACTATCTTTTTTTTGAAGCAATAGATCAAATATCAAGCGCTCGATGTCAGTGGTATACTTCCTCGTCAGATAACCGTAGAACTACGTTTCACTCTTTTAAACCAATCTTGTTATAAATGTGGATATGCAAAAAAGCATTTCTGTAGGCATATCATTGCCAAAGAAAATCATGTCAGAAATAGATACTGAACGTGGGGACGTATCACGAAGTCGATTTTTGTTGAGACTACTTGAGGATAAATTCCCTGCTGTTAAAATGAAAGGAAGGAATGATACGCTCGATCACGGAATTGAGACCCCTAGATCAAGCCAATCACAGGACTCATAGGAGATTTTCACCTATGTCTAGATCTCCATTATCTTTAGAATCTAATAAATATAAGCAAATCTGCGAAGCAGACGGGTGTCTTGCGATAGCAGAAGAAGACATCAAAGTTTCTGTAGGTCAAATCGGAGAAATTAACCTGAGTGTTTGTAATAATTGCAAGCCGAAATTCACTCACGATGTCTTCCACTCTGAGACGGGGGATGAGTAGATAGATGTCGTTCAAAGCCAGTAGGTTTAGCCTTGAAGCGCCATCAGACTTGAGTTTTCATACCTTCTTTGATTTGGTAGACAATACGACTAGAAATAGTATTCTAAGACAACTGCCAACAGCACCGGTTGCTCTCTACTTGTACTCCAGTAAGGATCAAACTACAACCTGCTATTCGCTGACTGTAGTAGATGGTGGTAGTATAACTGATGCGCTTATTCAGCTTACTGTGGAAAATCCACATGATTTCTATACTATGACAGCAGAAACATCGGGTGAGCAAGCTGAAAGTCTACTATGGTACCAGTATGGGAATGTTTCTGAGCTGGGGGTCGGAGAAATGAAAGATAACTTAATCGTAGGCGGTTTTGATGGAAAGTTTCGAACTATAATATATGACATTATAAGGGCGCGAGCCGGCGACGATAGCTCACAAGTATTACGTTTTGAAAAGGTTGACGACTCGGATGATTGGGTTTTTCTCAAGAACACGGAGTACTGACAGCTGGTTTTAGATATGCCAAAATCTGTTGTAATTAATCGAAATAACCTGCCAGGGTTAATTTCTCTAAATGATGAACTTGCAATCTCTATACTCGATCCAAAGCTTTATCCTCCATCGTTTAATTATCCTGCAAAACAATATTCAGAGAATGCTCGTTTCATTAACGAAACAACAAGAAAGATGACAATCGATTATACCAGAATTGGTGATGCTAGTAATGGCATAGGTCCTTCAGTTGATGAAGCGGCTCGAAATTTTCAAATTGAAACATTAAAGGAGTTACGCTACTGATGGTCATGAGAGTAGGAAAAAGCATTATAACACCACCTGATTGCTTACGAGACTTTGAACCTTTCCTTAATTTTGTCTACGATGGTCTTAAGAAACGCTATACGATGAATGATGCATCACTTGAGGCAATTGACATTTTTCTATATGTGTGTCTTAAAGATAAACAACAATTAATCTGGTGCAATTATATGACTGACCTAGAAAAGGAACTCCCTAGTGCAGTATTAGAAATTAATTTTCTGATTCACGATCCGAAAATAGAGTATTTTGTTGTAGCATGCGGGAATATGAGGCAGGCTTATAACAATAGCACTTTAGACATCTACATTGACAGAGATTACAGCGGCGAAGGTATTTTATCAGTTCTAGGAAAAAGTCGTGGGGGCAAATACATAAACAATACATACAGCCTAGTCAGGGACGCAACCTCACGAGCGCTGCATTTAAAGAAAATATTCTCTGACGGAAATTGACACCACATGTCCCGTCTTTGGATGACTGTAATGGCGTGTCCGTTTTTTTTTGGCTCTGCTAACATGATTGGAATGAATGGTTATCCTAATCGGGGCAATGAATGATGACAGAAGAACTGAGTACAGATATCCATCCAGCGCAGCTCCTTGAACTATATAATATTGGTTTCAAATTGGTACCGCTTGGCATAGATAGTACACCTGTCATACCATGGACAGCAATTTATGAAAATACTGAATATTGGAATCCTGAGAAACTTGTCCAAGAAGCAAGTAAATTTAAGAATGGAGTAGCCACAGTATTTGGTAAAACCAGATTTGCGGACGACAAGGGCCCATTGTATTTGTATTCTTTAGATATTGATAGTAAAAAAGTCTATGACATACTAACTAATTTAGAAAATCGAAAAACTATGCGGGAATATTCCTTGATTCCACCGATGCAGGAAAGAACTTTTGTTGTCAAAACTAGAAAGCCGTATGGTTATCATATTTATTGGTTGAGTCACAAAGAGCATAGACCAATCCTGACAGCAGATTGTAAGACAGGATATGAATTCGAAATAAAAGGTGGCAAAAATTCAGGTCATTCCACACTTCCATCAAGTAGACATAGAGTTGATCCTTCATTCATTTACAAAAATTATGGCCAACAGAAATTGTTTGTTTCAGATGATTTGTATGGCCGATTGATAGCGACGTTGGCAGATTGCTTAAGACCTAAGGTTGAGGATGAAAGTGAAAAGAGGAAAGAAAGATCTTCTGATGGCCAGACGGTCGATCTTAGTGACCTAGACGTTCAAAAGATCGCTGAATATATATGTCCGTCCTACAAGAATGGGCGAAGACATCCCATTGTTTTCGGTCTTGCAGGTCTATTTCACAAGTGCAATATTTCTAAGGATTCCGCAATGGCTGTAATAGAACTTCTTGCAAAAGATAACAGTTCTAGTGATGTACGAAACGCCAGAGGCACGGTGGAAGAGGTGTTTGGAAAAAATGCGAATATCGTAGCTGGCAGCAAATATTTGTTAAATGCGCTAACTGCCTCTATAGAGGATTCCACTACTGCAAAGGAGATTCTCGATAAAATAGTTAGAATAATTGGCAAAGGAGATTCGATACAATGGTTGACGCGCGCAATCATGAATGAATTTACTGTCAAAACAATGAGCGACAACGAGGAGATCTTCTTGTATGACGAAGAAAAGGGCGTTTATGTGGAAGGACAAGAGTGGCGCATAAAGGAACTTTGCCAAATGATGTATCCAAAGATATCAACTCGTCAATTATACGAGATAATTAATCAGATAAAGCGCAGAACTTATATCGACAGGAAAAGTTTCGATTCAAATATCGATATAATAAATGTGAAAAATGGGTCACTCAACATAGATACCTTGGAATTTCGTGAACATTCGCCGGATGAATTATCTCTCGTTCAATTACCCTTAGTATATGATTCAAACGCAAAATGCCCAAATATTCTTAGGTTCCTTGGTCAGGTCCTAAAACCTAAAGATGTGTTTACCGCTTTGGAACTATTTGGTTATTCACTTTATAGAACATCAAGGTATCAGAAAGCGTTATTATGCGTTGGAAAGGGTGCAAATGGTAAGAGCACCTTCTTGTCATTATTCGAGCACTTCCTAGGTAAGAATAATGTCGCACACCTGAGTCTTCAAGATATAGTTACCAACAGGTTTGCACTTGCAGGTTTGTATGGAAAATCGGCCAATATATTTGCCGATCTAAAGAATGATAAGTTGACAAACACAGGCCCATTCAAAATGTTGGTGGCTGGAGATCCAATGAAAGCAGAGAAAAAACACTGTCAACCATTTGATTTTGAAAATTATGCCAAGCTGATTTTTAGTGCTAATGAGATCCCTCAATCAGAGGATAAAACATACGCGTATTATCGGCGCTGGATAATATTCTTTTTTGAAAATGTTTTTGAAGCGGACCAAAATGATCCGAACCTTATCGATAAAATTACCACTCACGAAGAAATGTCAGGGTTATTAAACCTGAGTTTGATCGCATTGAAACAACTGAGGAAAGACAATGGGTTTATTCATATTGCTGACATTTCATCGATTGAAAAGGATTACACTCTAAACTCCAATAATGTTGAGAGGTTTGTAAGAGAGAGATGCGAGATAACAGGGGACGATGAGGATTTCATAATCTGTCGTGATTTGTGGAGCGCGTACCTGAGATTTTGTAAGAATAACAAACTTCACTCAAAAGATGATCATGTTTTCGGCATGGAGTTGCGTGCATTCCAGGTAAAGAGAGAGCGGCGAAGAATTGGCGCCGAACGTGAGTATTGTTATGTTGGAATCCGTTTGAAGGATTGATGGAGCTTGGTCGGTTGTCCCCGGTGTCCCTGGTAAGGTCCAACTTTCTTTCTCTTATTCTCTATTATTCCCCCCTATTCATCCTGTAAAACATAATAAGTTGACCCGTACTAGGGACACTAGGGACAGAAATCTATGAAGTTTAAAGATTCACGATTTGGATATGACAACAGAAGCTCAATATTTGATAACGTAGCGCTATAAAATACTTTGAAAGTGGTCCAATTATGAACATGAGGGGTTTGGACTGAAGGGCAAGACTCCTTCCAACCTTTAGAATTTGGCTAAAGAAAATTATCGAATATGCGGTGTGTTGAAAGAATTAAATATTTAATAATTGATATAGTATACAGGTGACTAAGGCTCGAGCGTAGCTTGGGGTCTCGCCTTTAGATTATGATGTCCGCGGAACGCGGAGTGGGAATGGTGAGGCGAGGTTCACGACTTTATTTATAACTAATTAACCCCACTCTTGTTTGTGTGTTATTTTTTCCTTAATCAGATCGTAATACTTAGGTTGCTCGTGCTCATATAATTGATACAATGAACCAGCCAAGTAGTCGGCCAATTGAATGCAAGCTTCATTATGTGAGTAATCATGGTATATTTTTGTTTTAACTGATTGATGCCTCTTAAATATAGAAATCTTCCACCTCATTTTATCAGAGAAATACGAATTAAAATGGTCTCGAGAGGCACTAGACATGCTGGAGTCCAAATGCAGATTAACTTCACTTAGATCGGCATAAGCCTCGACTACCGAGGTTGCGATATTTTCTGCGACAAGATAATTATACAATAAGGATTTGTTATCCCGAAGATCCGATTTTACAGCAGATTTCTTGATAACGACTTGTCCGCCATCGATGTCCAATCTTCTAAATAAATTGAGGACCTTCAAACGAATGAAATCACTGTCATTACTAAATTTGAATTCTCTGATAGAGTGTTTGTGCTTCTTATTCAGGTTTTTGAGAACACGTTTGATATCTGTTGATATTCTTCCGCTTTGCTCGGTGATTATATAACCGATAATAAAGTATCTTGATGATTTACCCTTGAATCCTAAATCGCCTGATTCGTCCACAAAAACATGAATTGTAGATGTTATGTCCGTTAAGAAGATAATTTGTTAATTAATATTATGTTCAAGCAGTTAACACTTTATGTACAAAAGGTACCACAGATCCTGGTCATCGGCAAACCTATCGCCGTTGTGACGGTATCAAACCCCAATCAGTCTGAATGGAGTCGACAAATTACTAGGAGAAGGACAATCCTAAAGGTATGTAGATTTGGCGTAGCTAAAGATACTCAATATGTTGTAATGCTTGATTGATCGTCAAGGATCACCAATAGCGGGTCTAGCTCTAGCCTTGGAAATGTTTATCGTTTGTGTCACCCCCTCTACAGCTACTCAAGACATCTACCGTAGAATGTAAAATTGTCAACGTGGTAGGTAAAACATTCACTCATGGGTGAAAAGGTTGTGTAATTGCCATAATGGTGAGGTCCCGTTACGTTGTCTACTGTTCCCGCCTCTTGGTAATTTGTACCATTTGGCGGCACTCCTCGATGACACATCTGAACCGCATTCGTATAATTATGTTTTAACATGTTTATGCAATTTGATGTAGCACTTTGATTTATAGGGATTTGATACTGGTGACAGGCTACAATTCCTTGGACACACGAGCTGTATTGGTATGCGAAGGCATAATTGATCATTGCGGCCCCAATACAAACAGACATAGCAAAGATCAGCCCACATATGCTTGTATTCATATATGGACGGATGGCTGATAATCTCAGCTTCATATCACTTCTGGAATTTGTCAAGACAAGTATATGACTATGCCAAGTTGTATCCACGTCCTACTGTCCATCTCCCGAAATCCCTTGATTACTCTGCTGATCTTGACCCTGACTACCACCCTGAATTATTTCACATTTCAATGCTATGCATGTATGAACGGCTTGATTCTGCCTTTGATCTTGTCGCTGGTTTTGTGTGGATGATTGTTCTATTTGGGAATTGTTTCTGTTCCATGCAGAAGTGTAGCCGTTGGACCATCCGGTACAATATATTGTTGTATGCTGTCCATCACTTGTATGAGCACCAGTAGGATCACATGCCGGGTTAAACGAATTTCTATTCTGTCTATCTGTTCTAGCTGCCTGTGTTCCGTCGTTAAATCCATCGCTATATCTCTGATTATCACTTAAGTGTCTCGCGTACGCATCTGGCGTTACCAATATCGAAGAAATAATTATCCCTGTTCCCAGTAATGCAATTATGAGATGCTGTTTTGTTAGCTCTATCAAATTCATTGAGGAATTCTTCCCCCTACAACATAGGCCGTTGAAATAAATTTGCTCATTCTGATTCCTTAGCCCTTCATGAATCCGATAGTAACACCCATTGCCATACCGCCAGTTATTGGAAGCCCCCAACTGTCGAAGCCATGCGGTGTTACGACACCAGGAATACCGTGTTGTGAGGCATTAACTATGGTATTTGCAGCTCCTTGTGTTATATCTTGTAGTTTGTTCCAATTCATGCTTACTATTCCCTGGTATTGCAGATATGTCAATCCAGCTGAGAACAATCCAAGTACCACTGCTACCACTTTAGCTACTTTCTTTAATGCATAGCCTATCACGATTCCTCCAACAAATCCACCGCCAAGACTTGCTGCAGCTATTCCTATTTCCATATTTTCATGCCGTTCCAATCGAAGACTTTAGTTTATGTTGGTAATCTTTTAGAGCAGATCTTATTTCGTCTAGACCCTCATCTATTTTCTCTGAGTATGAGCGAATCCTAGCATTGTTACCTCTAACATCTGCTGTCAACTTTAGTAATGTACCGATGTCATTTGCTACTTCTTGTACTACGGATAAGTTAATTTCATTGATCTCTTTCTTGGATATACTTAGTTCCTTTTGCAATATTTCGAATATCTCTCGAGCCATTTTCCATGTTCCAGAACACAGATC
>NZ_QURE01000007.1 GCF_009898475.1 Nitrososphaera sp. AFS
ATTAGGCAAAAAGTACCTCAGACTATTTGTTCAATGTAACTCATTTCTACGAATATAAAAAAAAATGAAGGTTATTTCTTGCTCCACAATTCGCGACTTCAAGTAATATCCTACTTCTTTGTCATATTAGCGCCGGCGCCACTAGTCATATTGCCTGCGCCACTAGTCATATTGCCTGCGGCCCCTGTGGCATTCTTCGCCATACCACCAGCGGTTGCGTTCTGAGCATGTGCTGGATTGAAGACACCAGAAGCCACTGTTACGAACGCTGTCAGCAATAGTGCAGCTGCGATCGCAAAAGTTATCTGTTTGTACATTGCAATGGCTACAACAAAAAACTATTTATGGGTTTCAACTGCGTATGTTTAATGCGACAGTTAAAACGCAAGGCCAAGGTACGTCATAGGCTCTAAATTTTGTGTACATATGCCAAAGCTGAACCAAGTTCTCTCGCGAGCTAAAATTAAATCTTAATGAAGGTTGAACGCCTGTATTAGAAACTGGAACTGACTAGCGGTCTCTATGGAATTCATATTGATGAATTCTCCACACCCCGTAGGCTGTGCTAACAAGCCCAATCCGAAGATAACTTTAGATAAAGACATTCCGTGATGAAGGGCATCTAGACCTAATGACAATCCATTACTTATACACGACATAGTGGTTTGACCAGCCGAAGTCAAAGTGCCGTTAGAGTTTGTAAGGTCGCTACAAGGCTGAAGTAGGATATACATTTGGCTCACATCGTTGCAAAGAGTATTCCAATCAATACCTGAAGGCGCAGTTTTATTACCTGAAAATAATGTGCCCTGTGCGAAAGCAACTGAAACAGAGGACATGACTGAGAACGTCATCATAAAACAGGTGAATAGAACTACAAAGATGGGTTTGATCATATTTGCTGCTACGCGATAAACTTAACCTCGCTTTATTTATAAGGTTACTATTTTGAAATTCCGAGCATGTAAATCATAAGAGATGGCATCAGCCTGAACAACCACACTTCTCCTTTCTTACTTCTTTCTTACATTACATAACTATCAAAAAAGCAAGTTTTGCTATTTTTAGATCCCGTAGGGAAAATTGATTTCAATGGCTTGCCTCTCCCTATATAAAAATTGTTTTAGGGGTTTCATTGCCAGTTTAGACTGTGACACGCTGAATTTGCATATATTCAAATTGTGTTACTTTATCCCCTAGTCTTGCTACCGGACAAATGGAGAAACAAGGAGCAGAAAATCCTCCGATACTTCATTGAGTCTCAAGAACTCATTCAACCAATCAGTCATAAACTCGAAGCTTGCGATAATGTGTTTTGTCTAACTTCCAAAGCACATCTAATTCATGCTATTGTTCGCTAACATTTTCCAAAAGGGGTTTTTGCCAACCACCAGATATCACAACGATAAGCGGTTGCTCATTTGCTGCTATTTCAAAGTAAGTGACATTCGTTGTAGTATAAAGTCAAGGAACTTCCACCAGAATACCAGGAGGAGGGTTCAATGTGTTTTTCTTTGGGCTTGTGTTAATGGTGTGTGTTTCAACGTTAGTTGGATTGTGGGTCGCTGTACCGGGGGCGGTGACGCCAGCAATCTGTTGCTGCGAATAACAGCCATCTACGACCTGAATTGTGGGCGGATCCAAGTGTGTCTTAGTTATACAACTGTAGAATTTTGAGATTTGTTTGTCTAACTCAGCATTCCCCGTATTTACTTGTTCTTGGATGACAGGGCCTGAATGACTTGACGGGGCACGGTTTGTTGGTGAGAGTACCGTAGAAGCTGCCCACGCTGCATTCCCTGAGGCACTTGCTAACATTACTGCCAAACTAATGGACGATACCAGAATCAATAGTGCAATACCAGTCATATTATATTACTGTCGCAACTATACTCCTTATCCTTATAGGCGTTAAGAACACTTAGATAGGTTTATGAATACTATATATTGTTATACAAATTAGTTACCGCCCTTTGTTTTTGATGAACATCCAAATTTAATTTTGAATATTAAACCTATGACTCGGTTGACAGGTAATTTGCATATATAGTATGACTACTAGACAGCATTAATGAAACGGACGAACCTTTCATACTGTATAATTGATTGCTGCTTTCTGAGTCTTTTCATTGTAGCGCGAAAATTTATGAATTCAGAATCGAAAGATGGGCTTAGATGACCTACAGGATTAAATGAAACTGAATATCGAGCTTATTATCTGTTATTTTCAAAGAAATGAAAATCATAAGTCAGCATCTTCTATAGCCTAAATAGACGATGATGTGGGTGACGTCTAATATCGAGAATTACTTGACCACCGCATGCGATAGCCATTGCAGACATAAGATATACTGGCAGCAAATCATGTTCGACCATTGCCATAGCGATAACAGCCGATGCTGCTACTAAGGCATATAACGACATCGAACCCAAAAATACTGTCGACGTGAATTTGGTTTTTTCCGAAGTAATGTTTATTGTTCCTAATGCCCCAACGCAAAGTGCTACTGAGATGCACATCCATTTATCCGAGTCCGGCAGGGCTTGGTACTGGTTACTCAATACAGAATGCTCGATAGCTACACCTAGCGCTGTGAATCCAATAAGGAGAGGCAAATGTATGTAAAGCCAACAAATGTAAACTCCTACTTTTTTCTGATTATAAAAAGCTCTGACCTCAGAGCCATCAACGCTATCAAAATAAATCCACCATAGACTAAAGGCGATTCCCAATCCAAGGGCTGTATCCAGAATCGATTGGAATGTCCAATTATGCTCAGAAATTCCGTCGACGATTGCTAGGATGGAAATGCCTAGAACTATAATCGTGAATGTGCCAAACCTTTCTGGTAGGTGATAAATATTCGGAGCAAAGCCGCTAGATGTCCGCATTGTAAATACTGTTGGAGTAACAACATCTATTGCTAAGCCTACTATCCACAATATGAATCGCATTGGAGCTGGAACAAAAGCAGATGCTAGCCAAATCGAAGCCGCAATAGAAAATCCTATAGAATAAGGTCTGACGATTGTGCGAGTCGAAGGTATATGTTTACCAGTACGTAAATATTCGATAACAAGAATGCCACGAATTGCCGCATATGACACAGCAAATCCTGTTGAATTTTTGTCTAACCCGCCAGGCACACATACAGCCATAAATGCCGCGGCGGCTATTTGTAATAAAGTCAATAACCTATGTCCCAGATCGTCTGTTTCAAACCTGGAGCTATAGAACGTCACTCCTATCCAAGACCACCACACCGGTATGAATAGTGCAACAAACCCAAGAAATCCATAAACGGACACACTATGGTTCAGGTTAGTATAAAGCTGAAAAACAACGATCGCTACTATCAAATCATAGAAGTTTTCAAGCCACGACGAATGGCGTTCCTTCTCAATGTTCTCCAAAGGTGATATTAGAACATCGATTAGCATACATTTACTTATAAGTCTATAAGGCAGCAGCTATAGTTAATATTTTTAACACTTCCATATGGGTACAGATATCTCTGCAAAATAACCGCGTCTAGATAATATCACCCTGTGAAGCAGAATGTAAATTCGGTCATCAAGAATGTAATTCTGGATTCCGACTTACCATCGCGCTTCCATTCCAAAGTCACCCCGACAAGAGGGGAGATCGAATTTCAAAGGATTAAATATTAATATCTTCTAAAGAGGTCAGGCAATGAAGCTGAGGCGTGATCACATTTTTCTGATAGTACTGATCGTTGCAACATTAATCATAGTAGAACTTTCTCCTTACCTGATCCCGCATTAGTTATGATACTTGTTCTGATACAGTAACCGAAAATGATTTAGACTAGGTCGCATCGCTGTGTTTCATTAGAGGATCTAAAAGAAAGTATATGAACGAATTTGGCACTTCGGACAGAGATTAGCGTTATCCTCTTGTCATGAGAACGAGTCTTGAATAAATCGAAATAGATTCTTATTGTATATAGTAAGGAATTATCCTCTAGATAAACAAGGGCAATTTGTTATATATTGATGAATTAAAAGTAACTCTAATAGCCTACCAATGTTGACATGTGACTATTTGGACGCCTCACCCCGCTACCTATTTCTGTATTTCACACGTGGGGCTTCCAAATAGAATCTAGTTTTTCTTTCTATTAGACGGCTGTAATATCCGTTAACTATCTATTTGCTGACGTTGTTTTTACATTTACTTAATAAATAATTGGATACCCATTATCGATCATATGGATATGAGTAAAGATTCACTCCGCGGCAAGCATTCCAACGACTCAAAATCAGAAACAACTATCATGATGCTCCCGTCGGATGCAAATCCCAAAGGTAACGTCTTTGGAGGCGTAATACTTAAGCATATTGATCTTATTGCTGGTCTCGTTGCTAAGCGGCATGCTGGTCATGCAAACGTGGTGACCGCCAGTATTGACAGAGTGGCTTTTCTTAAGCCCGTTTTTATTGGCAATGCGCTGATTCTTTCTGCACGCCTTAATTATGTTAAACGATCTTCAATGGAAGTTGAAGTAATTATAATGGCAGATGATTTAGACTCGGGTGAAAGGACATTAACAGGAACTGCCTTTGTGACTGTGGTTGCTCTGGATGATGCCGGGAAGCCTGTAAAAGTTACGCCTCTGATTTTGAGGACAGAAGATGACAGAAGAAGATTTCTTGAGGGTGAATCAAGAATGAATGCTAGGTTGAAGTAGGTATAGACTGGCAGATCAAATCTGACTCAGATTTTCTAAAAATAAGTCGAGTTAATATAAAGTGCTAGTAGTTGCCAGGACATCGGTATTTGGTCGAAATGATTATAGTAGTTTAATTCACTGCCAATCTTACACCTGCGCTGACCGCACTAGATAAAATTCTATCTTTTGGTTGGGCTTTGATCACTTTGCTCTTTTAGATATTCTAAGTATGTCTACTAAAAGAACGGGATAATCAGAATAATCTTCCAGTATATTTTTGTTTTCCAAGCTATTTATTGCTTTAAAATGTATTCAATTTCAGGTTCTGTATACTTCTCGTCGGATTGATGTTCTAGAATATCTGTATGCGATTGTCGGACAAAAGGATAAAGCTTTGATAGATGATGTCATTTTTAGTGTATCATTCTACAGCCATAATATTGATTATATTAATAGGGCTGTCCGCAATTGCTTGGTTTATGTTCGACATTCTTGGAGCATCGATAACCATCGCTACCTCGATAATTGCTATCGGAGTAGGATTGGGCGTCGTCGTTTGGGATGGATTTAGAAGGCAAAGACAATCTTTGGAAAAAACATACGCGGCAATGGATGTCATGAATAAATATTTGGGGAACACCTCAAAAGCTGGCATTTACGAAAAAATTGCTATGTTAAACGGCTACATAAACAATGTGTCAGATTGGAAGGATTCTAAGATTATTACAAATAAAATTTGTTTCGATATAGAAGCACTATGGCATTTAAAATCCACAATAGGTGACAACGAAATTGCGGAATTATCCGCGGCCATTAATTCGCTGACGAAGGCGATGAAATCGAAGACCTTCGAAGAAGACGCAGACAGAATAGAACATAAATCTAAACCGCTTTTTTCGAGCTAGCGTTCTCAATTACGGTCTTCCATTTATTCTCTCCTTCAATTATAATACCGCACTTCTCAGCAGGTGTTTTCCCTTTCAAAGCTTCATGTTGTCTGAAATAATTATGGTATATCTGATAACCCGCTAGAACAGGAGTATCTGTCTTCTTTAATCCTCTCATGGTCTTTTCTCTATCGCGCACCTCACCATTCATTCTTTCCATCTTGTTGTTGTTATGGTCGCCTTGCAAACGAATATGAGCGATATGTCGTGTCCTTGGATTGCTGATTGTGAAAAATTCCTTTTTGAATGCGTCAGCAAAATTTGGCGCGCCATCTGTTATCATCGTGTTTGGTCTTTTTCCTGCAATTTCTTTCGCGTCTTTAAACAATGGCTGAATGTTGGATGTATATTTTGTATCTGCCACTTGCTGCGCAATCCAGAATCTTGTTTGGTCATCCATAAGAGCGAATAAATATTTTGGGTTGCCTCTGATTTTCAAATACAATTCGTCTGCTCTCCATGCGTCTGACACATTCGGTTTGATTTGCTCTAAATACCGCGCCATGAGTGTCACGTACTTCTTTATCCATTTGTAGATGGTATTGTGATTTATTTTTAGACCCTGTAATTTCAAGAATTTTTGTACATTGCGGAGAGATTCGCCCGTGAAATATAATTGGAGAGCAGATGTTATTGTCTGCGGGCTTGATTTCATTTTCTCAAATCCAAAATTGATTGTGAAATAATGATTACAATTTCGGCAATTGTATTTCTGAATATCACCATATTTGTTATGGCGCAATCCATCTTTTACAATGTTTGAGGAATTGCAATAGATACAAGTCGTTGTGGTCAGCGGCGCGATTCTTGCTACCTCTACCTCTCTATGTAATGCAAATGAAATTTCAACCGCGAAAATATGCTTACATTTCACACCACGAAATTTGTGGTCAGGACATGAACAAATCCATCCTAAATCGGTTGAGCAAACATCGTAGTCGCCATTGCCCTTTTGGGATTTTACGACATATTTTAATTCGCTAATTCTTTTTATAGCGCCATCGATGTTAGCAATGACCAATCCTGCTTGCTGCCGATTTATAGCTGTTTTGTTCATGCCAGTATACCATTAATGGTATGTTATCCCTAGCTATAAATGTTTACCAATACCGTTATATGGGTGTATACCGATCATGGTATATATGGTTAAGCGAGAACCAACATCAATCAATGTTGATCCACAATTGTGGAAGGATGCTAAAATAGAAGCCATAAAGAGGGGGATTACCGTCACCGATTTATTCGAGGAATCGCTTCGGAAGGAATTGGGAAAAATCAAGAGGTTATCGGAGGTGAAAGGAAAATGAGCGAAGACCCTAATTTCAAAATAAATTTTCAGAATAAAAATGTTGAACCCGAATATAGAGTGTCTAGCATGCCTGATATGAGTATCCTGCCTGCTGATTTTGTCAAGGCGTTTATCGACGGGTCGAGCAAATTATGTACGCTTGTGTTCTTTAGGCGTCATATTGTTGCCAAAGAGGGTAAGAATGAAATGCAATTGGGAGGAATAAATGACGAGGCATTCTTGCAGGTAAAAATTCCTTTTGGAACCATAATGGGTTTAGCATTGTATGTCACCCAGCATTTTAAGGAAATGCAGAATCCTGCTTGGGTTGAGGCCAATTTTGGCCCTATGTCTATAACACAAACACAAACCCCACAACCAAAATGAGCAATACATTACGATGTCCGAAATGTGAATTGCGTTTCATAATGGGCGAGACGCATGAATGCCCATTAGAAGGTGCAACCCATTTTGGTTGTGTGTCAATAAGCGGAGGATTATACATAGATTGTGTAATGACCATCACCCCTAACCATTATGAGGCCAAAAGAATTAAACCTCTTCCAATACCATTTTATTTGAGACCGTCCGACGACCGCATACAGCCCACCAAAAACCGCTCATCCGACGAAGAGGCGTACAGAACCCAATTTCACTAATTATATATAATAAGGTTTTCTAAAAAAAGTAGACTTTAACTGAGAGTTTCTTAAATATCTTGGCAATTTTTTACTAGTGTTATTACATATTACAGGTAACATAAAAACTACCTAGATATCTCCAGTGAACTCGTTCTTCAGTTTTACTTTTCTAGTCAAGGACAGAAATTGAATTTGATAATCGTTGTGATTAAGATAAACCTTCTGAGCAGAAGATCTAGAAAATTCATTTAACTAGAAATTTCTAACTATTGTATGTACTAGTACGTTTTTATTACGATCATTTATGCGTTGACAGATGTTTAGCCCATTTTCGAAATCTTTCTTTACCACGCTTGCCATCGCATTGTTGTTGTCAAGTTCAGCTGTAATTGGTTCTTTTATGGCGGCAATATCAGCCTATGCATTTCCAGGCTTGTTTCCATCACAATCCAGCTCGCCATACACTGAACAGATTGCTGAATACGACAAAGAAAAGAATTGTGCAATGGATCAACACACGCCAACAACATATATGACATACCTCACTCATTTCTCCTGTGGCCACGTTACTGTTCTTAACAACGGTACCACCCTCAGACGATTCACGCTTGTTATAGATGATTATCATGGAACTGGCAAAAATATTCCAATCACAAAAGAAGGGCTACAATTTCCAGCTTGGACCTTTAATGGAAGCGTACCCGGCCCAACGTTGCGTGTGACAGAAGGCGATCATGTCATAGTTGACGTCATAAACAGTAAAGATAGCAACCTTACTCACAGTTGGCACGTCCACAGCATCCATTCTGGATCAGTAGACGGAGTTATGGGGACCAGCGGAATGATTTTCCCAGGTCAGGATTTCAAATATACCTTCGTTGCTAGGCCTTATGGCATTTACCCATATCACTGTCATATGGAACCTGTAGAGACCCATATAAATAGGGGTCTGTACGGCATGATGATAATTGATCCCGCCTTTAAGGAAAGACGGACCCCTGCGACAGAATTTGTTATGCTGATGAACGGATATAGTTATGATGATCTAAATAATACTATCGGCGGAGGAGGTTGGGTAGCAGGCCAGGGACCGCCGACTCCTCAGCAAATGGCTAATCCGGTCGAAAGAGCACATGTGATGAGTGAAAGTGAACCAGGTAACCAGGTATATTCGGTCAATGGCATGGCATTTGGTTACACAGACAGGGATGAGATCCATCTGAAGGTAGGACAACCTGTACGAATTTACTTGGTCAATATGCTTGAATTTGACCCACTCAATAATTTCCATTTGCATGGTGATATGTTTTATTACATACCCATTGGAACGAATGAGAAACCTACAATGTACACAGATATCGTTCAAATGATGCAAGGAGATCGAGGTATCTTGCAATTTACATACCATAACCCAGGCGAGTTCATGTTCCACGCACATAAAAACGAGTTCACTAGGCTAGGATGGATGGGCTTCTTTAATGTAACAAAGAGTTAACACAAAAGATGATGATTGGGGAAACTCAACTTCATTTTATTAGCTCTGTAGTTATCTTACTAGCCGCTGCGATTCCTATTTATCTTACTATTAAACTAAATAGCGAATTAAGAAGACTAACTGCAATTCTCTCAATTTTTATATTTATACATGCTATTTATCAAATTGTGAGTTTTTTTGGTTTTGACATTTTAGCAGACGGCATATTCGAGCCGCTCTCTGCTGCAGTATTACTATTTTTTGGATTTACTTACTATGGTCAAGCCAAGCCAAAAAAAGATACGAGTATAAGAAATATGGTTGTGATATGGAGTCCTGCAACTCTACTTCTCTTTATGAATAGCATTACTATAATTCTACTCTTTGCATCCTTGGGCTTATTCGTATGGATAGCAGCAACACAATCAAAAAAGATCAGAAGTTTTCAATTCCAACTGTCTATATTCATAATGATTTGGGTAGCAGGAGACTTGCTTAGTGTACTCAATAACGACGGAATTGTCTTACTCCCATTTCTCCAGTACATTGGGCAGGTGGTACACGTCATATCACTTCTTTTCTTTAGCGTCATGTTGTGGCTAAGATATTACTATTCTGATAGGAGCAATATGAGAATAGTTGAGTCCACCAATGCTTCACTTGCATAAATCAATGGTAAAACTGTATTACTTTGCGACAATCAAGTGTATAGTTATTATAATACCATTTTTTGACATTTGATTTTGACGACAATTTTTTTCGTCAAGTCGGTTTGTTGCTTTTCTGAAAATTTATGCCAAATTCAAAATGGAATCATGACATAATCTATACTACAGATCAAAATCCAGCAAATAAAAATTTCGAATGAATAGTGGCACTAATGAAATGGCAGTTTGATGCCTTTTGTCGCTGATCGTTATTAACTAAATTGGGTTCTATTATTGGCTGAACTTGATAACTGCCACAAAACAATAAAATGGTGGAATGTTGTTTTCTGAACTTTCCTTAGCCATCTTACGATTTAGTACCCGGGACTAGAAGCTTGTGGAGATGACGCACCAGACGCACCAGAGGAGGAGCCCATAGGACCGGCCGAAGTACTATTACTTGCTGTTGCGTTTCCTCCAGCCGTGCTGTTACCAGGAGCAGCACTTTGTGCAAATATATGTGAGGTAGCAAAAGGTAACGATGCTATCACACCCACAGCTAGGACCGCCACTGCGAATAGACTCGCGAATTTAACTATCTTTTCCATAAATACCGGTACCTAATTCAGTTTATTTATAGATTGTTACAACGATTTTTATAGTATGAATATTCCATAAATTTCGATCTTTTATAAGATTTTTAAATTGCTAACCGCAAGAGCACCTTTCTCAATATTTGTGGGTGATCCTTAAGTTACCTTTTCCCATTTAGGGCATTAAATGAATTTGTTACTATAGCCAGTAACTAATATATAGTTGGATGGCAAATATATATGGAGCATAGTCAACCACGAGAATACATCTTAGGGGGAATGGGCTCACATCCCCCATTTTGAAATGCTGCTAATTGGCATTCAAGCTAATTTCTAATCAATTCAAAATTATGTGCATTAATAGTGATGGTCAATTTATTATTGATACCCCTTTTTCGGAATACAAAAGTCCTCGTGCCTCATGCCGAAAACTCCGCAACTTATCCTTAAAATCCAGCGTGACAAGCGAATATCAACGATAGAACCTCATTATTAGAAAGATTGTAGATAGTCAAATCAAATTAATTCACATTAATAAAAAGCAAAAGGTCTGAAAGGTTAGACACGTTGGACGCCTGATAGTTCGGCAACTGAATGAAACGAACTATACCTTTAATCAGGCGCCCTCTTATGTGTGTGGCATTACTAATATTATATTTTGTGATGAAACCGTGAGTCTATCTCATCCGGCGAAGATACCTTACTAGTGCTACTATGTTCCTGATAAGGTACGATTGATTAACTCACAAATAGGTCAGGAATACAGAATCATAATTTCATATCGTATTAGTGTATCATTAGAGAATTAGATTAAAGGTATCCTTCAAGCTACCAGCCATGCAGGAGGGTTGGTTCAACCTTCATTGGTAAACCCCTTTGTTCTGTTTCTCTTTTTCCTGTTCGAGATTCTGCTGTTGTATTTCCTCAGCTGACGGGATATGTCCAAACTGTCGTTCAAATGCGTTGACCTGCGCAGTCAACCACTGAACTATTGACTTAGCCTGGAATGGGTCTATTATAAGCCTACATTCAATCGTCCTGTTAACCTTAGGTGGTGCAATCATATTCGGTGACGCAAGTGCTTCTCCTACTTCAAACTGTTCTGAGTACACTATTACTTCAAAGTGCATGCCAAGCGGCATGCCATAGACTCCGCCCACGTTAATCGTTCTAAAATTAGCATGTTCTCGTACTTCAATTTCAGGGGTTTTACTGCTCATTTGCGCTGATATGTCTCCTACCTATATGATTCTTGTTAGTTTGAGCGTTGTACCAGTTCCAATAGACAAATGGCTAATAGACATATGCATTAGGTTTCATTCACCAGAGGATGAGCAGACCTGAAGTACGGTTAATTACGTTTCAGCTTGCCTAAAAGGAGTGTAGAGCAGCCATTACAGTTCATGCAAGCAAACTATACAGGATTTGAAGCAGACGAAGCCAGTTAATATATAGCCTATAACGGCCATGACTTTAGGTGTGCAGTTATAATGATCTACAAGCAATTTCACACTAATTTAGATTAAGTAATTATCAAAACTTATGGAGTGAGTATATTCATTATCTTACTGACTACTTCCAATTTGATAGTATTCCTTCGCTGTAGGAGTAGAGAAGTGCATTCGACGAACAAACCATATTACTTTTATATGGAATTGAAGCCTCTACACCGATTGAGAAAAGGAATTACAGGCGCGTCAATTAACTAAAATCAGCCATTGGTGAATATTGTTTGAACTTAGATACTGGGTTTAAATCTATAAGATTAACGCTCTTGTGCGTCCTCGTCGCATTGGTTTTGCTTGCACCATTTTCAGTTCCGTTGGCTGAGAGCAAGTCATCTCACCATAGCAAATCATCTATCACGCATGGTGAAAGTGCTGCATCGCCAGGGGTTCAGGGAAATAGCGGAATTAGCGACGGTGCTAGTCCAGTCACGGGAAATAATAACAGTAAGGTAATAATGATCAACTTTGATGACTCATACAAAACTCAGGTATTATATGCAAAGCCAATTTTGGACCAATATGGTTTCAAAGCCACTTTCTTTGAGGTCTGTGGATGGGTAGACAAAAATGGGGAAAGACAAACCTGGCAAGATGTAGCTGGATTGCTGCACGACGGTAATGAGATTGCTTCTCATACAATGACCCACGCTCATTTGAATGGTGTGTCAACTAGCAAATTGTACTTTGAACTCGGCGGTGCGAAGGAATGCTTTGTAAAACATGGTTACCCTGTGCCTCTTTTCGGGTATCCGGACAATTTAGGGTCAGGAAATAAAACAGTCGTCAACGTAGTATCCAAATATTATTACATGGCAAGATCGGGGAGTGATCCTCTTATGTTCTTGGACTGCAAGGGATACCAAAAACATCCTCAAGCAAATTGCACAACATTTTCACCAGATGGTTCATTAAACTACGTCAACATATATGACATAAGAAGTCAAAGTTTCGACCATATACATAGCAACACTGAACTCTCACAACCTCAGCTATTTCAGCAGTTCGTTCAAAGAGTCAATAGTCAAATCCCCTACAACAAAAATGGAGTAATAAATGCAATCCCGATAATAACGTTTCATAATCTCACTTATAGTAATAGCGTATACAATCAATTGCCTTCAACGATAATGGTGCCCTTGTTTGCACAGATGATGAAGTATTTGCATGACAATGGATTTAAAACGCTAACCATGGATCAACTTGGTTATGACTCTACAAAAAACGTCTTCTATGTCAAGAACACGCCATCACAATCACTTAGTAACATCAAACCAGCACCAACTCCGTCTACATCTAGGCTATCCTTTTAGACTCGGGTCTGGCCCGTTTATACAGACATCTGGAATCAATAACCTGTTTATAAAAGCAAGTTCGATCTAATCGTTACTAACAAACATGAAAACCGAGCATTTTACTAATGCTTCCATTATTTTTACACCAGCTTTTGATGAAAGTATATGAGACAAATATCAACAAAATATAACCCACCATTTTTTGGACTGTCGAATTAAAGCCCTTTCGATAATGAAACAACTTCTAACGACTATAGTCTTTACTACTATTCTAGTATTAATTATGGCAAATGACAGATTGCTAATAGAAGCTTCTGCACAAACAGATAACAATGGTATACTGGAAAACCTGTTGAACAATTCAACCACAACCCCCGTCACTCCCCAACAACAGGGGCCGGTGAAAACCATACAAACAGAAAATAAGTCTACAATTCGAGTCAGTCCAAGCGTAAATAATACTGTTGGAGCAGGATTTGGCAGAAATACCGTCGTTCCAAATCAAACTCCTGAAAATATCACTGCTACTATAAATTCTGTTATGAGTCCAAAGGCTTTGCTGTCTTCCGCAATTGACCAAATACGGAACAGCACTTCAAAGAGCCTCAAGAGTAGTCCTCAAACGACTGGTGGAATGACCGATGTGATTTTAAATACAGGAGTTATGCAATTGGCAAACCAGAATATCCCGTCAAAGGATTTTATTCTCATTTATTTCGGAGATAGAACCGTCGTTAATAGTGGCAATATATACGCCAAGCTGCCGTGTAGTAATAAATCCCAGTCCGTCTTGCAAATTCTTGTTAACAACAAATCCTATCCGCTTCTCCCAATAAATGCATTGTCTAGGCCGGGCTCAACATGTATGTATAGTGTAGATTTGTCAAATAGCCAAAACATCACTGCCCCTCTTATGAGTTCGGTGAATAATTCAAACACTCAGGCACAATTGAATTCTACAAGCCAGTATTCTAAAAATCTAAATAGCACCGCAATTCAACTTTTTAATCCTACAAGCCATCCTGTGATCCTTCCTAGTACTTCAAGCGTTGCAATATCATTGCAACTCATTTACCACAAGGAATTGGGGAAGGGACGCTGAAATATCGTAAAGTAAATCAGTTTAATCCCCAACTCGCTTTGGATCTTGGGATAATTTTTACGAATGGTGCCTCACCTTCCTTCCAGGGGTCATTTCTAACCCAGTTGAACCTGCTGTCGAATAGCTTGTATAGTTTTACGAATTCATTTCCTCTTTCAACAAACTCGACCACGCCTTGAATTATCACTGCCTTATTGTTTATTGACGAGCCATAAGAATCAATAATAATTCCTATGTTCCTATTTTGCTCGAGGTTTCTATATTTTCTAGTATTATAGTCAGTTGCAAAGAATATGAAATGGTCTATGTAGCAGTAATTGACTGTTGTAACATGAGGGATATCATTGTGTGAGGTAGCGACCCTGCACACCTCATTCTGCTCAAGGAAGGATTCTTCGCTTCGTTTCAGATTTATACCCGAAGTGCCTTCGGCCAAACTAACTATGCAATCATGAGATGGGATAAAAATGTTTGGTAAGATACCCCAAGACATAGGAGGAGCATATCCATCATGAACATCATCTTGGGTGGACGTAATATACAATAGCGCCCCTCATGAAACTCAAAGCAGCAAAGGTGATTATAAGAAAATATACGTCAAAGTGGAACATTGATTTTTATCAATTCACTACTAGAAGCCCACATGTACTCGGCAAGAGTCACTTGTCACACTACTGTGATAGGTAGGGGATATATGTCAGGTGGACTGAGTGTGACTAGCGTGCCTTATGTCACAGGTCCCTTGGAATAGTACAGCGTGGCTATTCAAAACTACTAGTTATGATTTTACATCTTTTATACAAAATGAACCCCGTTTTAAGTTCTACATCAAGCTTCAGCAGATAAGATCTGGCATTGAGCCAGAATTTTCTTAGTTAAAGAACTATTGCGCACTTCATCTGATTGTTCTTTTCATTGAAAAGATAGAACTGGTTTGTCGCTCTTCTAGCGTTTGCCTCATGGCATATTAAGTGGCATAAACGGCAAGATTCTCATTTTCAGCTTGAATTGTATCGAGCGACCCTAGCACTTTAATACATGCCAAAAAAACTACCTCTGGCTATCGAGCTTATTTTAGTTCATTTTGATAGCGTCATGTCCCCCTCAAAAGCAAGCATGAGTGCTCCCATTTCTTAAAAACATCCGGCTATAAATGTACGAGGCACATGGAACCGATCGGCTCGTTAACGTTTACTGGTCATGTTCCAAGTACGGCCATGAGCATGAAATGAAAGTCGTCTGAACTATTAAGGCTCACGAAAGAATATCCTGATTAATGGATGCTTGCAACAATGTTAAAAAACGCAATTAACTTATGGGCTCAGACCAGGTGACTGCTGACTTTGTGCCGATGACAGGAGTACCTTTGACTTGGCAATTTCCCTCCTCGCCCTTAACTTGGCCTTATACTTAAGATTACGGGGCTTTGTTCTTAGTCTGTAGCCACAGCATGGGCACCAGAGTCCATCCCATTTAAGGAATATTTCGCAGACCTGACATCGTTTTTGTCCGGTAGAATATCGCCCGCTGCCTACAGGTTTGGACGCCTTATGGCGGATACAGATACCTTTGCATGTCATTATTATCAGCCGATGCGTTAACCATAGTTTTTATATTATTTAAGTAAATAGCTTGCAAAAAGTTTAAGATCCTGATAAAGTTACCATATGTGGAAAAAATGGTTAATATTAGGCCTTTTCCTTTTCCAATCAGGAAGCAATGGAAGAACGCGATTTCTTTGAGGAAGTCTGTTTAATTTCATTGTATGCTACCAAGGCTGTAAAATTCACTGCTGTAGTCGACTCTAATGGAGGCATAGTTGTCGGAAAGTTTAGAAAAGGGCATACTTTTCAAGGTTTTCTAAAAGCGAATAGCGGTTTTGAACCATCTAGACCAGCTCTCTTGTTTTACACAGAGACGGTTGTACCTTTGCTCAATAATATGGCTTCTCATTGCTGGGTAGACTGGTCAACAAACAAAGCGCATTTTGAAATTGTCGAGATAAAATATCAGGAGGGTTCAGGAGGCGATATGTTACTGGCTGCAACACCACTTACGCAGACGAAGGATAAATTTCTATGCATATATTTACAATTGCCCAGAACTCCCCCTGAAAAACACCAACAGATAATATCAAAGCTTTGCGATGCTATAAAATAATATCACACAACAAAAAGTATGATACTACAATCAGTGGCGGTCCCTTTCCTAAGTTAGTTTAATAAAAAAGCATTTGTTATCTTAGATTACTTTATTGGAGGGTCGATGTATTTTCTAGACCATAGAAATACTATTAGAGAGAAATGAATCTGGGAGCTAATAAATTCCCGCGCGTTGGGTTTCAAATCTACGTCACGGATCCGGTTGACTTATGCTAATGACGACGATAATTTTATGGAGTTTTTTTCAATAGCTTATGTACCAAGCTTAGGATTCTAGTGGTAATTACCTTTTTTTGATGAATCGGCGACAACTTTTTGCAGCAATTGCAAATATCTTTATGTCAAGATTGGATTTCGCGGATGCTGGAATTAACAGCAGCTAGAGTCTACTATAATGTTGTGCTATAGTAGCTTTTGCTATACTAAACTGTTTTAACTTATGGTTGATACGTAGAAAGACTTTGTTGAATGTAACATAATATTTCTGCGAACCAGTTATCATTACCATTGTTGAAGAAGCTGCAAATTGGAAGAAGCTATTAACAGAAAGGAGTTACATAAGGTATGCAAAGAAGCTTTGACATTTAACAAACGCGTTATATTCGCTGCCATAATGGATTCGAGCGGAAGGATTATAGTTGGCGCACGGAGCGCCTATTCTAAGCGTTGCGATGAAAACGGTTGTAAAGGCTTAATATTCTATCAGGATCATCTTCTTCCTGTTCTAACAAGTATGACTGGCTATGGTGGCCACAGCAGTACGAATAAGGTGTGTCCAAAAATCCAGTCCCAAATGTTGAAAGTGGGTCTCAGGAACAGGATATCTGTCGCACATTTGCATGGAAATTCAAACAGCTGTCAGTTCCTAGTAGTATACTGGAATGTATAGATTTGCTTCTCATCTGCCTACTCTTGTCCTGCAATAACAATAAATTGTCAACAAAATTAAATCGTATCTGTTGGCTCAGAAGAGAGCATTCTTAACTGTAGGTCTACTGATATTTGATCAAGTGGAGGTTCTGGATGTAGCAGGACCTTTCGAGGTATTTTCAGTGACTCGTTTACATGAAAGGTCTAGGCAAGAGGAACCATCGCCATTTAGAGTATTGCTTGTGTCACAGAAAAAAAAAGAGCCGGTAGTTGCAGTTGGCGGGCTGCGCTTGATGCCAGATGTCTCTACCCAAGAATGTCCTGACTTGAACCTACTTATTGTTCCCGGAGGGTTCGGTACACGCAGGGAAATTAAAAATAAAAAATTAATCGAATGGATTGCTGAACGTGCATCTAAAACAGGCTTAACCGCATCGGTGTGCACTGGGTCCAGTCTCCTTGGAAAAGCTGGATTACTGGATGGACGTGAAGCAACTACCCACTGGCTTGCATTCGATTTTCTAAGGAAGTGTGCTCCTAAGGCCAAAATACAACCGAACGTCAGATATACACTGCAACAACCAATATTTACATCTGCAGGAGTGTCATCAGGGATCGATCTTGCATTAAGGATTGTAAGCCATTATTTTGGAGATGACGTTGGCTTAGCGACGGCTCGATATATGGAATATCCTTTCCCATTCGACAACAGGCGTGCAAAGACTGCCTAATAATACCATTTGATCGTATAGTGGCCTAGATGATCGCAGTCCGACAGAACTTTAGCAATAACTATAGCATATCCTTAAAGATTGATCTTTAGACGCCTCATCATTCCAAGTGCTTTTCATATTGCGGCGTCATGTCGCACTTTGGTCGGTTTGGATTATTCCAAAAGTTATCCCTTCTGGATCTTGGCAGATAGCCAAGTATCCAACACCTGCTATGGGGATTTTAGGGCTTAAGACTTTGCCTCCTCCTCTCTGGATTTTTTCTGAAAAATCGTCAATAGACGGAACGTCAATAGTATTAGTCATCTTGCTGCCTTGGCTTCCTCCATGTTGATCTCTTTTCGGAGCAAGTCCCCCGTTGATTCCAGGTAGGCTATCACCTCCTGTTTTTACTAACCAGTAATCTTGAGGCCCATTCCATTTGCTAAATTCCCAGCCAAAGACGTCCTTATAAAACTTTATTTCTCGTTCGGGTTCGCTTGCAACAATTTCAAAATGAATTATCCTTGGCACGTTGGTACAGGTAGTACAGCAATAATTTAAGTGTGCTGTCCAAGATTGCAAATCTATAGCTAAGCTTCCTGAACAATATGTTACAGTCGTAATGAGTTAGCTCGTTAGTGTACCAACCTGAAATTTGAGAATATTAATTTCACAGCTTCAGTTGAGCTGAGCTGGGGAAATATATAATTTGAAGTTGCTTATAAGCGCTAATTGAATAACCCTGAGAGCACGAAGTACTAGCACAAGTCATTCGATACATAATGTAATGCGCTCAATATCTATTGGCTTCCTTACAGTGCTTTTGTAAAACAGAAGGTCAAATCTGGTGAGCCATGTGGCTTAGTCACAAGGCCGTATAAGCTGAATGTTTTTAGCTGCAATTATTGTGTCTTTGCGGTAATTCAAAGGATGCTGTAATTGGATTTATATCTCAGGACTTTGTGACCTTTTTACTTCAATAGTAACTTTGTCTCCGACTTTAATTGACATATCCTCGTATTCTCTCATGCTAATTTTGAAAGTGCGAGACTCTGTAATAGAACCACCTGCTCCTCCGATGGCTTTAGAAATGTTTGCCATCGCCTTCGGTAAGTTTTTCATAAGATCCTCAGGTGATGTGAATGCCATCATGTTTGACCCAAAAGGGCTTTGTGGTTTATCGCTCCCGGCAATAAAATCGGCAGGGTCGGTGAAGGTGACGTATACGTATGGACTGCCGTCCTGGGATGCCTCTATTCTTGATATCACATATTCTCTCTTCAATGAAATCCGAAATTAATACGCTTTACAGCTTTATAATTTTTCCACATAAATTGTCTCCGGATTGAGTCACCAACATGTACTTAAAAACACATGTTCAAGTGAGGTTTTGCTCTTAAACATGTATTCTTTGGTTGCAAGGTCCAATTTCACACAAGGAACCTTCATTTCTAATGTGTTGTCAAAGCAGGCAACAAGAGCCTCCCCACTTGTCGTTACCATCACTATTTTTGCCAGAAGTCCAACTTTCTGGCAATCTTTAATAGGGCTTAATTATGTTTAATCTCAGGTAGCCTTGATCTCCTTTCTTTCCAGATTACTATCGCCAACAATCCGATAAATGCGAATTCAAAGAGTTCTGTCACAACGCTCATAGAATTTATTGATAATGCCCTTCCATGTGTAAGAGGATTCGGTGCTCTTGTGATTCCCCAGAGGATGATCAGTATTATTGTTCCTCCTATTCCTATGTAATACCATGTTCTGCCCCAGCGTTTGACCACAGGCACAGCCCAAAATAACTGAATTAGGCCAGATATTAGAAAAAATATGCCAACCTCACTGATCCCTCTTCCCAATCCGTTTGAGAACAGGATCAAGTGCAATATGCCGGCTATCGCCGTCGTAGCACCGGCTGCGTAATAGTAATAACCACTGGGTCTAGACCCGATTTGCTTATTTTTCTGCTTCATGCTAATACGCTATTTCCGTTACTACTGATTATTCTAAAGTATTTAGCAATTATATATATTTGATATGCTCTGAAAGGTCCTTTTTTCGCCGGTTAGAGCTAGTATATCCGTCCTATTTTCATGTGATAATAATAGTGGTACTATAGGCCTGGGATTCGAACAGCAGCTATAGATGTTCTTGTGATCATCCTCAGGATTGTCAATCACAAATAAGGTATATAAGAATGGCATTATAATTAGTATCATAAGATTGTTAGCATCATGTAGTGCGAAGCTAACTCTATGTTGCTTTCTGGCCGGATTGATTATTTTTACTCTAGGCTCCATGACTCTCCACTCACAGCCAGTTTACGGCTCGTCAGGACACCACAAGCATTCTAGTAGAGGTGAGCCACAGAAAAATGCTCAATTCTCACCTTCTATCGCAATCTGTTGTGGATGGGATGACAAAATTGCTAGTGGTCAACTAACATACAGTATAACTGGCGGTAGTCCTTCTTCGCGCCAGGCAGTTACAGAAGCCATGACTGAATGGCAGTCAAGAATTGATGGATTACAGTTAAAGCAAATTTCTAACGTCCGCAATTCTGATATAAGGATAACCTTCCTGACGGAAGGTGGTCAGACTAGTAATCATTCAGATGGTATTGGCTCGATAGTTGGCAGAGGGCACTTTTTCAGTGAAATTTTAGGAGAAACACGACTGACCCCAAAGGATGGTTTGATAGACAAAGCTCAAATAACTTTGGCAAGAATGGGATTTGGTTCACCAATTGACGCTTCTGAAACAATGCAAATTGCCCTGCACGAGATAGGCCATGCTTTGGGATTAGGGCACGCAAATTTTGCTGGAGACATAATGGCTCCTGCAATCAACTATCAGTCAGACTCAATCTCAAAATGCGATATAAATGCAGTGCTAACGGCAAATGATTGGAAGGTTGGGGGTTCAAGCATGTCAGCACAACCTCCGGCTACAAATCGTATCCGGTGCAGCTAACCTTTTATTATATTAATACGGAATTTATGGTCTAAGATCCTTCCGCTCAAAACGTGTCGATGGCCACTTGCATTAACTTAATAAATTAGGATATTTCACTTACATAGCGTCGGGCACCCTGAATATATATAGCCTTTAGTACATTATCTTAATCTGCATTTAATTAGCTTGTACTCAATATTTGTTAGCCGATCGAATATTACCCAACTTGAGGGTCGAGAGTGGGCAGTTACTGATCGTCGGCCCTTACTCCCTTTCAAGGAGTTTCATTTATTCTTTGCCACACATATCAACAATCAAGGAAGAAGAAAGAAATTTGATTCGCACTTCTATACTTCAGGAAGATCGATTTTATGACCTCTAATCTAGTTGACAGCTTCGGTAGAGTCAGCAGGAAGCTGAGGATATCTGTCACGGATCGATGCAATATGCGGTGTTTATATTGCATGCCCCAGAACTTTACCGATTGGTTAGAACAAGAGAACATTTTGACATATGATGAGATCCATAGACTTGCTAGTATATTTAGCAAACTTGGGATCGAAAGAATTCGAATCACCGGGGGTGAGCCGCTTGTAAGGCCCAGAGTCGAACGTTTAATTAGCATGTTATCGAGTATCAGCAAAATTAGGACTATTAGTATGACTACAAATGGTCTTTTGCTAGGAGAAAAAGCTTCGATATTAAAACAGGCTGGGCTCTCCAGCGTGAATATTAGTTTAGATACCTTCAAAGAACAGAAGTTTGAAAGTATGGGGGGCAGACGAGGAAAAGATAAGGTCTTAAAAGCGATCATAGAGGCAGATGCCGTCGGTTTGAAAGTGAAGGTCAACACTGTTCTGGTGAAAGGATGGAATGATGATGAAGCTGCCGACTTTGCCAAGTTCGCTAGGGATACAGGTATAGTTGTAAGGTTCATAGAATTCATGCCACTTGATGGATCTGGAATCTGGAGATCTGATTTGGTAGTGAGTAAGACTGAGACCCTTAACCGAATTAGTCACGAAGTGGGGGCACTCATACCGGTCAGTACAGACGACGCTTCAGAGCCAGCTACCCTGTATTCTTTTATTGATGGTATTGGGAAGGTCGGATTTATTTCCTCTATGACCAAGCCATTCTGTTCCAACTGCGACAGGGTCAGGCTTAGCTCTGATGGCAAAATTTTGACGTGTCTTTATGAAGAACCCGGTTATGACGTAAAAAATATGCTGAGAGACGGCCAGTCAGACGAAGATATCGCGAAATTTATTCAAAAGTGCATGAAGAAAAAGCCCGAGGGCATAATTAAACTTATTAAAACAAACTCTCTTAGACCAACATTGAATTATATGCATAAAATAGGCGGCTAGAGCGTTTTGTATGCATGCGGAAGAAAAATATACTACTCGGACAATATTTGGTTCAGGCCGGCATGATTGTAGCTTCCGATTTAATGACCACGAACGTAGTAGCCGCCAGGGAAAGCACTTCTGGTACTGAAATAAGTACGAGGCTGCTAATTGGTGAATTCAACGGTGTGCCTGTTATTGACGACAGCATTCGGGTAGTAGGGATTGTTACTGCTGCAGACATCTTGCGGGCAGTACGACAAGGCAAAAACCTTGACAGTCTTCCTGCCACCGACCTCATGACCAAGGAGCCTATTGTGGTAAATCGTGATACCTCTATCGATGATATAATTGACATTATGCTTCAGAAGGTCATAGTCTTGATACCTGTAGTAGACCAGGATAAAAAGCTCATCGGTGTAGTTGCAAGGCTCGACATTTTGAGAGAAAAACTTAATGAAAAATTTGTGACGATAGGCATTAAAAAGGGGAGTTGAAACGAGATTAATCTGTCCTTTTTGAACAATTTTCGCGAGTGACTAGTCTGACGTAGAATGAGCCCGGTTTTACTGGAACCCTGTGGGAGAAGATTCGTCAAATATCATTAACGCCATAAGCAGGGCCTTGCATCTTAGGAATAAATATTTCCAAGCCCACGTTAAAAAGATCTAGATACATCCAAAATTTGGACAGCAGAATTTCATCGAAGAATATATCTCATAGATAGGGCCAGTCCCCCTACCACAGTGCTAAAACAAATGCTTCACACGGGTACGGAGGGTCACTATCTTTTTAGCGGTTATCTATCGGTTATAGTGTAATAGAAACTGCTTATTTATAACACTTTCCATTATTAATTATAATCTATAGCATAGAATCATATAGTATCTATAAGAAAGGGTTTTAAAAAGTGAAATATGTTATTGATCAAGTATTCGTTAAAATATGATTAGGCGTGGGATGTTGTGTTGTACTATCCATCATATCGTTAGATACATCTGGTAATTAAGACAGGTAAATTCGCCCACTCTTCAATCTGGTTTGCTTCTAGCTCATAAAGACACATCTGATATTCCGCTTTTAGTAATGGTATAGTATGCATGTTTGTCACAACGCGGCTGTTTTATGACTGCCTTGAACAATTGTTTGTTCGGTTGAACAATGCTTAGCATTAATTTCATGTGTGTATAAATGGACAATGAAGTACCCATAAGCTCTCTGGTGCTATCTTCTAGACTACGAATAAGAGTGGGCGCGCCAGAATCACTCAAACGGCTACGAATCATGTTTGTAATGATTACCGGACATCCAAGGTTAATTGCTACAAGCGATAATTTGTGCAAATGATTCATTAAAGTTAGATGTCTAGCAATTCCATGGTGATTGACCGTAAATAGCGATGCTATCCCATCTACGATTAGGAGTTTAGGGCGAATCTCCACAATTTTTTCGATGGAGCGTATCTGATCCATGTAGGATAGTGTCCTTATAACCAATATTTTATCTAGAATTTCATGTCCGTTGTCATATGCAATTTCTGTGATCCTTTCAGGTCTAAACGTCCCGCTTGTATCCACGAATACTATCGCGATACCCTTCACTCTTTTAAACAACTTTGCATTTCTTCCACAAATGGTGAAGCATAGTTGAGTCTTCCCTGACCCGCCTTCACCGTAAACGTCCGAGATCATTCCAGCATGCAATCCTCCACCTAGGAGCATGTCGATCGCTTTGCAACCGGTGGGCAAAAGTTGTGACAAACATAATCATTAGTAACATCTGAACTAAACAGATTTCGCTTGTTTCACAAAACGGAGGAACCTTTTTATTCTAGCCCCGCGGCTTTGAAATCCCAAGTGATAAGTTGAATTTGTCATCATCTTCGTCCTCTTCTCAACAACCAAAAAGGCCTTTGTCTACTTTGCAGCGTGCGGTTAATCGAAAGGTCGCAGTAAGGTTGAAGAGTGAAATTGAATATCGAGGCAGAATGAGCAATGTTGATTCTTATATGAATCTAATTTTATTGAATGCTGAAGAGTTTGACGGTTCTGACGTGTTGGCAAATTATGGCAAGGTAGTAATCAGAGGAAATAACGTTCTGTTTATTAAGCTTGAAAAAGAATTCTGAACACCGCTGCTAAAAGATCTGATTTTGGATAGCTATGGTGCGCAGATCTATCTTCACCTCCGAGAGTGTAACGGAGGGGCATCCTGATAAGATATGTGATCAGATATCTGATTCACTCCTAGATGAATTTATTAGGTATGACTCTGACTCAAGGGTTGCCGTCGAGGCTATGACCACCACTGGTATAGTATTCGTTGCTGGTGAAGTCACCTCTGGCTCAAAATTTGATCCACAACGAATTATTCGTAGAACGATAAAGGAAATCGGATACGATCAACCTCATTACGGATTCGATTCCGAGTCATGTTCAGTGTTAGTGTCAATTCACGAGCAGAGTCCTGACATATCAATGGGTATAGCTGCAAACGGTGAGAAAGAGCAAGGTGCGGGAGACCAAGGATTGATGTTTGGATATGCTTCGAATGAGACTCCTGAACTCATGCCTCTTCCGATTTCTATTGCACATAAATTAACAATGAAACTCTCAAGCGTAAGAAAGAAAAAAGAACTCGATTGGGTATGGCCTGATGGCAAATCACAAGTTTCGGTGGTTTATGAAGACAATAAGCCCGTAAGAATAGACACTGTGGTTATATCCACACAACACTCACCCGATATTCACTTATCGCAATTGAGAGAGCAAATAATTCGAGAGGTTGTTAAGCCCGTATGCGGGGATTGGGTTGATCAAAGTACAAAGTTCCTTGTTAATCCCACTGGCAGATTCGTAGTCGGCGGGCCACCGGGGGATACAGGACTAACCGGGCGAAAGGTTATCGCTGATACCTACGGAGGAATGGGAAGACATGGTGGAGGCGCCTTTTCTGGCAAAGATCCTTCCAAGGTGGACAGGTCAGCCTGTTACTTGGCAAGATATGTTGCCAAAAATGTTGTTTCAGCAAACTTGGCGCAAAGGTGTGAGGTTCAAATCGCTTATGCCATCGGAGTAGCGTCACCGGTGTCAGTTATGGTTGATACATTCAGGACTGGAAGCATCTCTGAAGATCAAATAGAAGCAAGGGTGAAGAAATCGTTCGACATGAGGCCTGCTGCGATTATTGATAATCTTGACCTCAAAAAGCCTATCTATAAGAAAACTGCTGCTTACGGTCACTTTGGTCGTAATGAACCAGGATTCACATGGGAAATAACAGATAAGGTTAATTTGCTCACCTAAGGTTTCGTTTGTAGGACAAGCTGTTACGAGTTAAGCACGAGTTCCATTCCGTCAGCGACAGTTTGAGCTAGATGGAATTTGCGATTGAAATAATTTACGATATTGACCACATCTCTAGTAATAAGTAATTTGGCATTTGGATGGTTTGTGCTTACGGCTTGAGGCCAATCGATAATATGAGGTTCGCCAGACTGGCCGATAAGAATATTGTACTCGCTAAGGTCGGAATGAATTATGTTATTTTTGTATGCCATCCTGACATTCCTCATTATTTCGTTGAATAAGACAGGTGGATCATTAACATTTAACAAGTTTGCTAGTGGAATACCATTTATTCGCTTCATTACCACACAATGCATCGCCCTGTATAGTGGCTTGGGAACGGAAACACCTGATTTCATTAACCTTTGTAGTATCTCGACTTCTTTTTTTGCTCCGTTCATGCTCACCAGGAGCCAATGATGCGAATTATCTTCCTGTCTGAAGGAGAAAGACCTTTTCTTAGTTGTACCCCTGAAACTTATTCTTCCAATTCTATAGAATTTAACGGCTAGCTTCATTTCATCTTTCATTGCTTCGTAAACGTCTGACTCTTTACCCAAACCAATAGGCTTGCCAATGCCGCCTACTACATTTTTATCCGCGAGCAGCTTTAGCACCATCGTGTCTAACCCAGCCCTAAGTATTGCAAAGTCATGGTCATGCTTGCTCACTAGGTTAGAGTTCCTCAACGCCCTTAGTCTAAAGTCGACGATATCTTCATGCAATTTTGAATAATTCACTATTTGTTGCTTTGTGAGTGACTGCCGATGGGTAAGCGCAGATGCTAAAGTTTTAAGAATCATATAGTCTTCCGGACCAAGTTTCTTAACGAAATCAGCTATTATTCTGATCGAAGACAGGTCTGGATTTTTAGGAACAGTGCCAATATGAATCAAACGCGATACCTATCCGTCAAAGGAACACCGGTGTCATTTTGACGCACCCTCCATAAATCAAGACCGCCAGACTGTCGGTCTGACAATTTATGTCTAATATTGACCGACTTTAACACTACTGGATTATAAAAGAGCTCATTCTTATTCGACAGATTGATGGAGATTGGATCAAATTGTTCACGATGAATTCGAACAATATGCTGATGGAGATAGGTTACAAGAGTGCATTTACATTAGTACTAGTGACTTCATTTCGGTTCACTTTGAGGTGCTCATGATTAGAAGGAGGAACTGGTAGCTGAATGAATGATTCACAGGAAGTATCTGACCAATCTGAAGATCTTCAGCTCGCTGAACAAGAGCAAAGACTACCCGAAAATATTCTACAGAGGATGCGAAGGGGGGCCTTAAAGACCGGCTTCACCACTGGAACTTGTGCGGCTGCTGCAACCAAGGCTGCTCTTCTGACGCTTGTATGTGAAGCTAATGCCAGCCAAGTTGTCGTGTCACTTCCGAAAGGAAATCAAATTAGCATTAATATTTCGTGGATAAAGAAATCTGACGCAAATATGGCCACCGCGGCAGTCATCAAAAACGCAGGAGATGATCCTGATGTCACACATGGTGCTGAAATACATTCTACCGTCACGCTAACTCAAAATGCAGGAATCATCTCAATTGATGGAGGAAAAGGAGTAGGGAGAATAACTAAGCCCGGTATAGGAATTGGAATTGGGATGCCAGCCATCAATCCGGTTCCTTTAAAAATGATCCAAGTTGCAGCAAAGGAAGTCGCATCAGGATGGCTACAACATGGTGGAATCGAGATTGTCATATCCGTGCCCTTAGGTGAAGAGATTGCCGTCAAGACTGATAATCCTCGTTTAGGCATCCTCGGTGGCATTTCTATTTTGGGCACAACCGGAATAGTGTTACCTTACTCAACTGCCTCTTTTGCAGCCGCCATACGTCAAGCTTTGGACGTCGCCAAGGCGATGGGTAATACATGGGTGATTCTGACAACAGGGGGTAGAAGCGAAGACTATGCGAAGGAATTATTTGGCGACACACTTCCAGAGCATTGTTTTATCCAAATGGGAGATTTCGCAGGTTACTCTATTAAGAACTGTGTTTTAAAACAAATTCGCAAAGTAACGATTGCTGGATTTGTAGGAAAGCTGACAAAAATGGCAATGGGAATCAAGCAAACTCATGTTCGGGGCTCTCATGTAGACATGGAGTTCATGGCAAAAATTGCCATGAATTGTTTTCCAGGCATACAGAGTTCACTCGTAGAAGAGATACAAAAAGCCAATACGGCTCGACATGTCTCTGAGATAGTAAAGGTCCATCAAATACCTGGGTTTTTTGAATTGATTTGCAAGAAGGTCCACGAGCAAATGCAAGAGCATTCGAAAGGTGCTTTACTAATAGAGGTAATTATGTTTGACTTTGATGGGAAAATATGTGGTAGATTCGCGGGTTAGACTTCCAGTCTGTTTTAGATTGAAAGAGCAACCGTTTCATTATGAAAGCTTGTGGTTATATTTGGTCCTAGGACTTAAATTCGGATTTAAGAAACACTTTTTATTTTCTAGTTTCTGACTTTAAGGGTATCTAATTGACTGAAAAAAGAGCTATAGTCGCCATTACAAAGCGCGGGATTGAAATTGCTGGCAGGATTAAGGACAAAATGCCTGAAATAGAAACGTACGCCCCTATAAAATTTGAGAATTCCTCTTCACCTATAACAAATTGGTTCAAAGAACCAATATCTCAATTAGTATCAGCTCTTTTCAATAGATGTGACGCTCTCGTTTTCATTTTTTCTCTGGGTGCTGCAATTAGGTTGATCGCTCCGTTAGTTAAAGATAAGAAAACAGATCCTGCAGTCGTTGTAATTGATGATGGTGCTAATTTCGCAATTAGCACTCTTTCGGGACACTTAGGGGGCGCCAATTCGCTTGCCCGTCTAATATCAACCTTCTTTGACAACTGTAGACCTGTCATCACCACAGCAGCTGATGTGAACGAAACGATTGCTGTTGATCTGCTGGGGCAGGAATTTTCGTGGACAATTGAAAATTTTGAGAATGTAACAAAAGTGAGTGCTATGATGGTCAATGAAGAAAGAATTGGTGTTTACCAGGATGCAGGAGAAAAGAACTGGTGGCAAAAAAAACCCCTGCCCTCCAATGTAGTAATTGTCGGCTCTCTTGAGGATTTGAAGACGTCAAGATTCAGAGGGGCGATAGTTATCTCAGATAGATTAATCCATGACCCGCTGATATTAGAAAGATCAGTTATCTTCAGGCCAAAAAGCCTAGTTGTGGGACTTGGAGTTCACGCAGATACAAAAATCGAAACCATTGAAAATGGAGTTAGGAGTACACTTGTGAATTATGGGTTGAGCTATAAGTCTATCAAAAATATAGCATCAATTAATCGTGGTGCAGTGGTGCAGGGATTGAAGCAGTTCTCGGAACAGAACAAACTTCCTCTAGAGGTATATGATAGGCATACACTTGACAGTATACCTGTCCCCAATCCATCAAAAACTGTAAAGAAGTTTGAAGGGACATCAAGTGTATCAGAAGCCTCATCTATCATAAGCTCGAAGGGAGTACTGGTAGTGCCAAAACAGAAGTATCCGCCTGACCTTACTGTCGCGATCGCCAGAGTTGAATTCTGAGTATATGAATGGCCTTATCATTACTCAATCAGTAGCTGAGACCACGAAGTGCGAAATGAATTGCAACCTATCTGTTCTGAATTCACAATTCCAGGCAGATGTACTCTTACGCAGATTATTGCCTTCTGCAAGTTGCGCTACCATATATGTATGAGGGAATTAACAAATGTCTAGATAATGAAATAGATAACATAACTTGCATCCGATGTTGAAGGCAAAGAAATAAAACAACGCACAGAAATCAAAAGGGATCATAAACTGAATTTAGCCGTAACCAAGACACTTTGGTATCATCAGCTGTCGTAGATATTTTGCTCATCAGACTTGGCAGCTCGGACAAAAATTCTAGAGATGCACGTTTATGACGTCAAGTCGATAAGACCAATTTACCAATCTTTAGGATCTGCTTCTTGAATTGGGCACGAGGGATATAGACGAAGAAATACCTTGAATGCTAATAGCTACAGCCAAAGGCCGCATCCTAATGTCTTGCTCTCCTTATAAAAGAGCTCATGAAAAATCTGATGTTGCCGAAGCTCCTAAAGTATACATATGAAAGGGAATATGACAGAATGTACTGGAGCCGATATAAATTAATAAAACTTGTAATCGGAAGTGTTGAGGAGGAAAAGAAAAAACTAGATGGCTCCATTTGATCGTTCGTCTGATTTGCTGTCCGCAAGAGGAATGTCGGAAAAAGCTCTAGACATTGAAAACGAGAGTTTCAAGATAATAGATGAGGAAATCGGTGAGCATACTTATAATCCGACTGAATGGTCGATAGTTCGAAGGGTTATTCATTCAACTGCTGATTTTGACTTCGCCAGGGCAGCAAAGATTGTTTTTCAAAATGAAGCTCTCTCTTCAGGTTTCAATGCTATCAGACAAAGGTGCACCATCGTATGTGATGTGGATATGGTGCTCTCTGCGTTGAATAAGAAATCATTAACTCGTCTAGGGCTTGATGCTGTTTGTCATATATCCGATGAGAATTTAGTCGAGATGTCCCGCACCTCAAACAAGACCCGATCGCAACTGGCTATGAGAATTTCTTCTAACGAAATGAATGGCGGTATAGTTTTGATTGGTAACGCTCCCACTGCCTTGTTTGAGACAATCAAAATGATAAATGAAGGGACAACCAAACCAGCTCTGGTCGTAGGCGTTCCCGTAGGCTTTGTATCTGCATCAGAATCCAAACACGCGCTTTCACAGACTGCCATTCCAAGTATCACCAATAACGGCAGGAAGGGGGGAAGCCCTGCTGCATCCTCGATAATGAATGCATTAATGCTGCTAGCTCAAAAATTTTAAGTGAGAAGGCCAAGAAAGGTTTTCTTTTTATATATCAACAGTTAGTAGTACAGATCTTTGAATAATTCTGATTCGACTAAACTTACGACCGTTAGGGAAATTTTAAAGACGAAACTTGAAACACTCACAAGCTCCAGCAGTGCTCAACAGGCAGCGAAAAAGCTGAGAAACAGCAGTTCAGGTTCACTATTAATTGTGGATACTTCAGGCAAATCGATTGGCATACTTACAGAACGTGATTTGGTTAGAAAAGTATGTGCTTTTCATAAGCAAAGTAGCCAAACCATTGTTACAGATATAATGTCTTCACCTATCATCACGGTGAATGCAAACTCATCCCTGCGAGAGGCGGCAGATGAAATGATTCAGCACAAAGTCAGACATCTTCTCGTACTAGACGACGGAAGAGAACAGGGGATAATTAGCGCAAATGACTTTGCGAATTATTTAAAACAAAACGTAGATATGGATGAAGTCAACGCGTCAATTTTAGAGAGCTTGTTGAATATTAAAGAAGGAGAAAGAAATTCTGAATAACATAGCTCTATCTACGGTCACCGTAAATTAGACGAACGCATTTAGATTTTTTAATTTTTGATGTTTCAACAGAAAGATGGCTTCTCATGAAAAATCGAGGGTTATTTGAAAGAAAATTTAACTATAAGTGGGTTTGAATAGAATCAGAAAAAGATCGCCATTTGAAGGAAATAAGAACGGAGGTGGATATCGACTCTTCGCCCGAAAAGGTGTGGCGGGTGCTGACAGATTTCGGTCATTATCGCGATTGGAATCCATTTATCCGCGATATAACCGGAAAACTCAACGAAGGGTCAAGGCTTGAGATACAAATATCTACTTCCACTAAAAAAACCAGAAAGTACAGACCAGTATTGACCAAAATCGAGCCTAACCATGAGATGCGTTGGCTCGGGAAGGCCTTTCTGCCAGGGCTGTTCGACGGAGAGCACATACTAACTTTGCAAAGGCTTGAAAATAATCAAGTGAGACTTGTCCATCGTGAGATATTCAGAGGCATCGGAGTAAGTCTTGCCGGTAGTCGTCTAGACTTCGAAATACGGAGAAAATTCGAAGAAATGAATAGTGCATTGAAAAAAAAAATTGAACATGAGAAGCAATAGTATGCTGGAGCACTCCATGCCTATGTTGCCAGGACAAAGATAGTAAATTAGAATCTATTTGCGAAATTTTCTGAATGCTTTGGCAAGTCTCTGTGATAATCTGGTGTCTGAAAAATGCAAGTGCATATAAGAAGCAAGACAATCGTACACCCTGAATCCATCTCTTTGTCCGTCAACTCCATTCCCTCTTAACATTTTATATGCAAATTTTGCGTCGCATTGGACGTTTTCTATTTTTGAATAATGGAATTCGTGTCCTCTCAAATTCAACATTTTCTTGAACGGAGGCGATTCACACTCGGCCATAGTATATCCCAGAGTTAGACGTCCAGTCATAATTGTATCAACATCGATTAGCCCGACCATCCTACTTTTTGGATATCCTCGGTTTATTTTCTCCCTGCCCTCCTCCACAATTGACCTACTAAGATACATTAACCCCCCGCATTCGGCATAAACCGGAGTTCCTGTTTGAGCTGCCTCTAATACTGATGATTTCATGCTTTGATTTTTGCTCAGTTGATTTGCGAGGATCTCAGGGAAGCCGCCGCCCAAAATAATCCCGGAGATATCGGGAGGAAGACATACGTCCTGGATTGGGCTGAAGAATATTAGGTTTATTCCCTCTTTCCTTAGAGCATCTAGATTATCTGCGTAATAAAAATTAAAAGACTGATCAAGTGCAACTGCTACATTTGGGCCGTCCTTTTTTCGCAGAACTGCTGGGGGACCTAGTTCTGAATGTCTGGGTTTATGCATAAGATCCATAATCTTCTCAAGATCGATTTGTTCTGCAATGTACCTGGCTGCCAAGAGAATTTCGTTCTTTTTGCTTTTGTCAAGTTCAACGGCCGGGGTCAATCCTAATTTCCTTTCGGGCATAGTGATTTCGCTGTTCCTTCTTATCATCCCTATAATTGGCACATTTACTTTATCAGCAAACGCCTGTCGTAGAATTGCCTCATGCTTTGAACTGCCAACTTTATTTAGTATAATCCCGTGGATTTTTAGCGTTTTGCTGAATTTTATAAATCCCATGGCAATAGCTGCAAGAGATCTTGCTGCTTTAGCCGCATCTATCACCAATATGACTTTGGCATCTAAAATCTTTGCTATATGAGCCGTACTTCCATAATCGTGTCTTCCAGATATTCCGTCGAAGTATCCCATTACTCCTTCTACTACTGCTACGTCTGCATCATGACAACTCTCGTAAAAGCAATTTAGTACACCCCTTTTCCGCATCATCCATATGTCCAAATTTCGGGATTGTCTGCCGGTGACAAAAGTATGGTAACTAGGATCAATGAAATCTGGACCAACCTTGAACGGCTGAACTTTGTAACTCTTCTTCTTCAGTGAGTGCATGACCGCCATAGCGACTGAACTTTTGCCGACCCCGCTTGTAGCGCCAGCGACGACTATTGTCGGTATAGCTATGTGATTAGATGACATCATTAATGGAAATATGCCCAACCTTATGGTACAATGAAAAATGCGACTTCCTAGTCAGAGTCACCGAGTTTTCTTAAATGACGATTGTAAGCCAAGCCAAAACGATGGGCTTCATCCCTTAGGTTCTGGATCAATTTCAGAGCCTGGGTTCTACGAGGAATCTGAATAGGAGATATCAGATTTGGCGAATAGATTGATTCATTTTCTTTAGCTATAGAAATGCAGGGGATGTGAAGACCGGCCTTTTTCAAAGCGCTTACGGCAGAACTAAGCTGTCCCTTCCCGCCATCTACTACTATTAGATCTGGCAATGTACATTCAGTCACCTGAGGGTTGTTTACCTTTAAAAATGAATACCTCCTACTTACAATTTCGTGCATCATTGCAAAGTCATTTTGACTGAATGTTAACTTGATTTTGAATCTTCGATAGCATTCCTTTTGTGGTTTTCCGTTAACAAAACGAGTACAAGCCCCAACAGCGTACTTCGTTCCTAAATTTGACACATCAAAGCAATCGATTACGGATGGAATGGCAGACAAATGAAGCAATTCTTTTAGTTCAACAACTTCCGGAGGAAAACCGTTCTCGGCGTGTCTCCACAAGTTACGCAGTATTAAATCCATTAATTCTCCCTTCTCCTTTGTTTTGTCTGAGACCAAAATAATTTTGACATCATGATCTGTAAATCGCTTGATTGATTCGGTCAATGCGATACTCGATTCCGGTACCTCGTTTACATAAATAAGCTGTGGAATTTCTGGAGAAGACGAATAGTATTGACACAAAAAGCTTGCCAGTGAATTATCCCCAAGCAGCTCGAACTCAAATTTTTTCATGTCACTTATTACGCCGTTTCTTCTACGGAGTGTCATAACGTGGGCCACTCCTTCATGAACCAGCTTTATTATTCCCACATATTCTTCATTTGAATATCGCAACGCGGCTTTTTCCATCTTTTGCTTTACGCTTAGGTTTCTGAGCCTATGTAGCGTATCTCGTATTTGCTGGGCCCTTTCATAATCGCGGTTTTGAGAGGCTTGTTTCATTTCTACTTCCATTTCACCCATGAACTTGCTAATGTCGCTCTTGCCTTCCAGAATGTTCTGTAGAGATTTAATGTTCTTCATGTAGTCTTGCATGGTAGTATTGTTGATACAAGGAGCATCGCAGTTTCTTAGAAAATATTCAAGGCAAGGCTTTTTTGGCAATTTATTACAGATTCTAATCTTGAATATTTTCCGTAGTAAGCCTATCGTTAGAAACTTTGAACTTCCATAGACAAAAGGACCGTACACTTTTCCCTTTGGTCCGTATAAATCTCCATTCGCATTTCGCCGAGCAACCAGTAGCCTAGGAAAAGGCTCATTGGTAACTTTGAGATATGTGTAGCGTTGTTGATCCTTGAGTTCTATGTTGAAAATAGGTCGGTATTTTTTAATGAGATTTGACTCTAATAAAAATGCCTCTACTTCATTATCGGTGAGAACATAATCTAGATCGCGAATCCTGCTGATGAGTTTTGATGTTTTCCATCTGCTGCTATCATAGCCCATGGATGCAGCGTCGCCAGATGGCTGTTTGAAGTAGGAAGAAACCCGCTTACGCAAATTCTTTGCCTTTCCGATATAAATTATTCTGTCATCTCCATCCTTCATCATGTAGACGCCTGGTGAATTGGGCAGGCGTTTAATTTGTGAGCCTATCTCTTCCTGAACTACTGAGTTGAAGATCTAGCACCTTTCCTAAAAATCAACTGATCTATTGATAGCTTTGACCTAAGGTATTGACCAGTATAACTGCTTTCACAACCAGCAATGTCTTCTGGAGATCCGACACATACTACCTCACCCCCGTTTTCGCCCCCCTCTGGCCCTAGATCAATAATCCAATCAGAAGAGGCAACGACATCTAAATTATGCTCAATGACGATCACGGTGTTGCCTAAACTAACTAATGAGTCCAATACATCTAGTAGTTTGCTAACATCGGCAAAATGGAGCCCAGTAGTAGGTTCGTCAAGTATGTACAAGGTTCTACCTGTGTCTCTTTTAGAAAGCTCCGCAGAGAGCTTAATGCGCTGAGCCTCACCACCAGATAGAGTGGTTGCTGGTTGCCCTATTCTGATATAGCCTAGTCCGACCCTTTCTAACGTTTGAAGCTTCTTTCGAACTGTCGGAATATTTTGAAAGAATATGAGGGCTTCTTCTACCGTCATATCAAGCACTTCAGAAATATTCTTGCCTTTGTACCTAACTTTTAAAGTCTCAGAGTTGTACCGTTTACCTTTACATTCATCGCAGACAACGTATACGTCCGGCAAAAATTGCATTTCTATCCTCCTGACTCCTGCCCCTTCGCAAGATTCACAGCGGCCTTCGGAAACATTGAAAGAAAAGCGACCAGGACGATAACCATTTTCCTTCGCGAGTGGAGTCCGTGAAAATATTTCTCTAATTGGTGTGAAGGCATTTATGTACGTAGCAGCATTAGATCTTGGAGTCCGGCCTATAGGAGATTGATCTATACCAATTACGTTGTCAATTTGTTCTAATCCAGTCAATTTGTTGAACTTGCCTGGCCTCTCTTTAGAATTGTGGAAATGCATAGCAAGGTATCTATACAAGATGTCATTTACGAGTGTAGATTTGCCTGATCCAGATACACCTGTGACTGTTATCAAGCATCCTATCGGAAACTTTACGATAATCGATTTCAGATTGTTTTCTCTTGCTCCATAAACCGTCAACCACTTGTTAGGCGTCCTTCTTATTCGTCTCGAGGATGTGCGTTTATCACCTCTAAGATAAGCAGCCGTTGTTGATTCATTGGACTCGAGAATATTTTCTAATGGGCCAGTTGCAACAACCATCCCTCCATGCACGCCTGCTCCCGGACCAATATCGACGACCCAATCAGAACTACGTATGACTTCCTCGTCGTGTTCAACAATTATTAACGTATTGTCGAGATCACGCAGTCGCTTGAGAGTACTTATCAGTCTTGTGTTATCCCTCTGATGTAGACCGATTGTAGGCTCATCTAGAACATAAAGGACACCTGTAAGGTTAGAGCCTATTTGAGTAGCCAGTCTGATTCTTTGTGATTCCCCGCCGGAAAGGGAGGCTGACATTCGATTTAATGTAAGATATGTCAGACCAACGTTGATAAGAAATTCAAGCCTTGATTTAATCTCTCCTAGAATTACTTTAGCTACATGCATATTTGTCGCAGAAAGAATTAACTTCTCAAAAAAGTTGTAAGTTTCCTGAACCGAAAGATCACATATTTCCATAATTGATTTATTATTGATTTTAACTGCAAGGACTTCATCTTTGAGTCGCTTTCCGTGGCATTTTTCGCAGTCCCTCTCACGCATGAATTGCATTAGATCGTCACGTTTAGAATCTGAGTCAGTCTCTTTGTATATTCGATCTAAGCTGGGGATAACGCCCTCAAACTGGCCGCGATATTCCCATTTGGAATAGGAATATTTAGACTCATGTTTGTATTGGATCACTTTGTCAGTTCCATATAATATTATCCTCAATTGTTCGTCTGTCATATCAGAAATGCGGGTGTTCAGGTCAAAGTTAAAGTGCTTACCTACGTCTCTTAGTATAGCCGTGCGGAATGTTCCGAAGCGTCCCATCCAAGGCTTTATGGCTCCTTCCAATATGCTCTTAGTCTTATCTGGTACGACAAGATCCGGATCGAACTCTATCTTCATTCCCAATCCATTGCATTCGCTACACGCTCCGAAAGGTGAGTTAAATGAGAAATTACGAGGTTCCAGTTCACCAATGCTTATGCCGCATTTGACGCAGGCATTACGTTGAGTATACAATCTATCAATATTATTAAAGGAAGCAGTTGCGATTCCGTTGCCTAGCTTTAAGGCAGTTTGAAGTGATTCAAATATTCTGCTTTTTTCATCAGCTGATACTTTCAGTCTATCGACTACAACTTCGATGGTGTGTTTTTTCTGTTTGTCTAGCCGGGGAATATTGTGCCTTTCTCTATCACTTGTTACTTCTGTATCACTGTCCAGGTTTACTATTTGTCCATCGATCCTTACCCTAGAGTATCCTTTTTGTCTTATTTCCTCAAATAGCTTTTCGTAAGATCCTTTCTTTGCTCGTACCACTGGTGAAATAATCAGAATCTGTTTCTCATCTAAGGTCCTAAGAAGCGAATCAGTTATGGCCTCGGTAGATTGGCTTGTTATTGCTTGATTACATCTTGGACAGTGAGGGGTGCCAACTCGAGAGAAAAGGAGTCTGAGGTAATCATATATCTCAGTCACAGTTCCCACCGTAGAGCGTGGATTTTTGCTGGTCGTTTTCTGCTGTATGGAGATAGCTGGTGACAATCCGTCAATTGAGTCAACATCGGGTTTATCCATCAGCTCTAGAAATTGTCTAGCGTAAGCAGAAAGAGATTCCACATACCTCCTCTGGCCTTCAGCGTATATAGTGTCAAAAGCAAGGGTTGACTTTCCCGAGCCTGATAGTCCCGTTATTACAACCAAGCTGTTTTTTGGAATCTCCAGATCGATATTTTTTAAATTGTGCTGCCTCGCACCGCGAATGACTATTCTGTTGTGCATTTCTCGTTTTCCATCCTATTCTAAATTCATCTCGCCCAACGTCTGCTTTATCCTATTCAACTTGTCTCTGTACTTTATCGCATTTTCAAAGTCCAAGTCTTCAGCATATTTTTTCATAGCTGTCTCAATTTCAATTGAAAGTTTTGTAAGTTCGGTCTTGGTCATAGACGCAGTATTTGATATTGCATAGTCTTTAGCTTCTACGATTTCGTCTACTGGTATCGGAATTGCCTTAACGATAGATTGTGGGACTATACCATGCTTTGAGTTAAATTCAATTTGTTTAGCACGTCTACGATCGGTCTCGCTTATTGCAGACTCCATAGACTTAGTTATCGTATCAGCATACATAATGACTGTCCCGTCGATATTTCTGGCTGCTCTTCCAAACGTTTGGATGAGGCTTGTAGCGTTTCTCAAAAAGCCTTCTTTGTCAGCATCTAGAATCGCTACAAGGGAGACTTCAGGGATATCTAATCCCTCTCTTAACAAGTTAATCCCTACCAATACATCAAACTCTTGTAAACGGAGTCTTCTTAAAAGGTCAGTCCTTTGCAATCCGTCTATCTCAGAATGCATATAGCGAACTTTAATCTCCTTTCTTGCAAGAAATTCTGCCAAATCTTCAGCCATTCTCTTTGTCAATGTTGTGACTAACGTCCGTTGATTCCTGGCCACCCTGATGGTCACCTCCCTAATGAGATCACTGATCTGATCCTGAGTAGGTCTAACAATTATTTTGGGATCCACTAGGCCTGTTGGCCTGACAACCTGTTCTACTACCTGCCAGCTTTGTTGCGTCTCGGTTTCCGACGGAGTGGCAGACACGAACACGACATTTTTCATATATTTTTGGAATTCTTCATATTTTAAGGGCCGATTGTCAAATGCACTTGGGAGCCTGAACCCATGTTCTACTAGCGTCTTTTTTCTTGTGAAGTCGCCGGCATACATGCCTCGCAGCTGAGGAAGAGACACATGAGATTCGTCTATTACCAACAAAAAATCATCACCGAAGAAATCAAGCAGACAATATGGCGGCTGGCCGGGCGACCGGCCATCAAAATGGCGTGAATAATTTTCAATTCCAGAACAATAGCCTAGCTCGCGAATCATTTCAAGGTCATACGTTGTCCTCGAATTCAGCCTCTGTCTTTCTAGTTCGCCTGGCAACTTGGGAAGCCAGCTCTCCAATTCTTGTTCAATAGATTGGACTGCAGTTGATCTGGCGTCTTCACTTACGATATAATGTTTTGCAGGAAAGACTGTTACTGAAAACATGTCCCTTAATTTTCTCATTGTAAGGTGGTTATGAATGCTTATTGACTCGACCTGATCTCCGTCTAGTGAGATACGAACCACGTCATCAGAATATGCAGGAATGACATCCACTATATCACCTTTTACTCTAAAGGTGCCTGGCGTTAAGGACAAGTCATTTCGCTCATATCTGGAATCAATCAATCGGCGAACTAGAGCATTTCTCTTGATCTGCATCCCCACTGAAATCATCAAAGAGTTTTCGTTCCATTCTGACGGTGAGCCAAGGGAGTAAATACATGAAACAGTTGAAACAACAATGGTCGGCTCGCCAGACATCAGCATAGATGTGGCCTCTAACCTCATTTTTTCAATTTTTTCGTTCACCTCAGTATCCTTTTCGATGTAGGTGTCTGATTGCGGGATATAGCTTTCGGGCTGGTAATAGTCGTAAAAACTAACAAAGTAGCCAACGTTATTATTGGGAAAATATTCCTTAAATTCGGCGTAAAGTTGTGCTGCGAGTGTCTTGTTATGAGAAAGAACTAGTGTGTTCTTTTTCGATTTAGCAATCACATTGGCTATTGTGAATGTCTTGCCACTACCAGTAACTCCAAGCAAAGTTTGGAGACCAGGTCTTTGCGAAACCCCATAAGACAATTTATCAATTGCTTCTGGTTGATCTCCACGTGGGGGGTATGCCGTTTGCGTCAGCCTAAAGGAGTTATAGCTCTTGAGCACAGGAAAAGTTATTCGTCAAAACGAGCATATATTACTATAGATTTCAAGATGTATCCGGGTAAAAGCAATAGGAAGACTTTTTTTCTAGATTCTCGATATTATATTATATGAAAAAACCTGAATTTGCAATGAGCAAGCAAGAATTCTTGGTTTTTTTGGAAAGGGACGCTAACTTTCGTGTAGATGATTTCGTAGAGGGCGCAATGGAACTTGCCGAAGAAGTACATCATGGCGTAACTAGAGAGGATGCCAAATCGTCATTCTTAGACACACATATCTGGCCTGTGGCAGCAGATGTGGTGAGGCATTACAGGGCAGTCAATCGCACCTTGACCAGCGTGGAAATTGCATCAGCATTATTGCACGATATATTAGAAGATAACGATAGAATTCTTGATTATCATAAAACCAAAGACTATGGATTTGAGGCATACTTGAGTTACAGGTTCGGAAGCAGGGTAAAGGAAATAGCAACGCAACTGAAGATCCCGCCATTAGACAATTTCCCTGGTCCAGAAAAAGCTCAAAGGGAACTAAACAGATTCCAGAGTTATTGTGAAATGCTGTCTTCGTCTCAATATGATGTAAAAACAATCAAGCTGGCAGATAGGTTAAACAATATGACTTTTATTCTCGAAATAGCACAAATGAATAATAAGGCAATTTATGACAAGATAAAGAGATATCTTAGAGAGGCTGAAGACTTCTATATTGCATACACCATGCTTAAACCTAAACTTCCCGACTTTTATCCTCCAATCAGATCTGTTTACGAAAGACTAAGATCTAAGTATTTTGAGCAAACGCTTACGATGCCTCAGTCTGCTTAGACTTACCTGTGTGGCCGGTTAATTCAGAGAAAAATAGTCTAACAAGGTTATTCTTTCAGCAGCCCTTGGATTACTTCTTTAATTGTCTTAAAAAGGTCTCGAGTCACAGAATGCACCATCAATTTGTTGCGTAACCCATTTAAAGCTATGATATAGAAAGACCACAGTTAATGACTTCTGCCTTAAGGATAGCAGTTATAGTGAAACTAGAGCCTGATTTCTCTGAAGGTAATGTGAGTTATAACTCTGACGGTACATTGAATCGGGCCGAGACGAAAAGCATACTTGGGCCACACAGTGCTTTAGCATCTTCGGCTGCTTTTTTTGCTAAAGTAAAGTACGGAGCAGACATAACAATTGCAACTATGGGACCACCGATCGCCGATTCTGCATTGCGACAGGCCCAATTGATTTCTGATGCAGACTCTCTTCATCTGTACAGCGATAGGATATTTTCAGGAGCTGATACTCTAGCTACTGCCGAAGTATTGAAATTTGGAATAAAAAAAATGGAAGGCCAGGGAGAGATAGACATAGTGTTTTCTGGGCATAGAGCATCTGACGGCGAAACCGGTCAGACTGGTCCGCAAACAGCATGGAAGCTTGGTTATACTTTTTTGGGAAACGTAGTAAGCTATGATATTAATGTTGAAAAACGAAGTGTATCCGCAAGGCGTTTGATATCCTTGCAAGGGACGCCTGATATTGTTGAAGAGGTAGAAGCAAGCCTGCCTGTTTTTATCGCTGTCGATCCGTCTTACAAGTCAATTTTTAGCACAATTTCTCAAAGACTCGCATCGGCGAGATACCAAAATGAAGGTGAGCGTCGAGCACAAGTTTATAAAAACTATCTTAAGGTATTCAATGCTCAGGAGTTAGGTGTAGATCCTGGCATGGTTGGACTGCCGGGCTCACCTACGATAGTGTACAAGGTTGAAAAGATTCCCAAAGCAGGAGCTAGTAGGCGTGCCACAGTAGTTGACGGTTCTGACCCAGATCAATTACGTACCGTTGCTGGAAAGATGTTGGAAATCGCCAAAGGGGGCAACTCTCAACAGAGTTGACTGCTGTCAAGGTATCTGCCGGGGATGTGGTGGAGTCCAACCTCAGATCCGCCGAGGACGAATCAGGCTATCGACATTTGTATTTGGTAGCAGAACATGAAGAGGGTAGGCCTCTGCCAGTCACATTTGAGATGCTGGGTGAGGCCAGAAGAATAATGGACGGCTTTAACAGCAAGTACTCCTCCAGAGAGAAGGTTGTTGCTATCGCGGTAGGAGACGACATTAAGAAAATGTGCGAAGAACTGATCTTTTACGGTGCAGATGCTGTTATCTGTGTAGAAGACCCTAACTTACGATACCCAATCAACCTTTTGGATACTAAGGTAATAAGTCAAATCGCAACGAATCGCGACCACTCCTCAAAGATCTCACCAGAATATGGCCAGCAATTTAAAAAGCCACGATTCATGTTTTTTTCTGCGGACAACGTTGGCAGACATTTGTCAGCAACTGTTCTTGCAGAGCTCGGATCTGGCCTTGCTTCCGATATCAACAAGCTAGTAATCGGGGACCTTGAGATCAGGCACGAACACAAGACAAAAGGCCAGCTGTTGAAATACGAAAAGATCTTACAAATGTATAGACCTGACTTTTCCGGATTCCTCTGGACTACAATTTTATGTTTGGACAATCGCAACCCTACTATCAAGAGAGAATATCACCCTCAGGCATGTAGCATAATCCCAGGAGTATTCCAACCG
>NZ_QURE01000008.1:0-3923 GCF_009898475.1 Nitrososphaera sp. AFS
ACATTAACCCGAAGGTGAGACGATTATTCCGATGCCGGAGGCTATAGTAATAGTATAAAATCAAAATGTTCGTTATCAGTTCGAATAACTTGAAACACAACAAAGATAGAACTATATACTATGATGCTGTTCATAGTTTGCCATGTCCACTTCGGCCGATTCTGAAAATCAAAGTGCTAAGGTACCAGCGGTTGATGCTGAAAGAACTGCAGAAACTATAAAGAATATTGCCAAAAACATCCGCGAGGCTTCGACTAGGATGAAAGAAACTGTACGAACTTTACGTGAAAGTGGGGCTATTGAAGAAATTACCCAGGCGATCTTTGAAGCTAGCGTAGCTGCCAGAGATACTGCAAAGGAAATTAATGACGCTGCTAGAGATCTCAGAGAGCGTGGCATTATCAAAGATACTGCTGCGGCCGTGGAAGAGACGACAATAGCTGCACGTCAGACAGCAGAAATAATAAAGGATACCGCAAGAGAGACAGCAGAGGCAGCACCTCAAACGTCAGAAACAGTAAAAGAAGCAGCAAATAAAGTAAAAGCAAAAAGAAGATCGTAGCTTACTGTGAATGCTGACAAGCAAATTGGCCCAAGCTGTATATTTACCAGCAGTGGGATAAATGCCTCCGGTATGAGAAACCTAGTTTAATTATAATAAAAGAAGAAAGTAAGAGTTAAGAGGAATAGGTGTTTTAGCTTTTGTCTTTACACTATGCTTTCTTTATTCAGGTGCTTTCGGTAATACCAATAACTATCAAATATCTTTAGAGATATTTTTGAAAAAGCTGTGGATACTTTAGCGGTCTGGCTGGAAGGGCAGTGATATGTTGAACTTTCAGATTCAAGCATTTGATTGAAACATTAATCCCAATAAATGGGTAGTAATAAGCCATCGAGTGGGGGTTTAGACGCCTGCTAGGAATATCGAATGCATAAACGAATCAAATTACAACGTAATTTGTCCAACTATTGCAGCGACAATATTTGCAGAAGTATTACCGGTAATATTAAAAACAGATTAACCAGGTTGGTCAGCTATTTTTGTATCTAAAAGGGATAGCTGTGAAGGTATTATCTTTCCGTCCTCAGGAGAATCCAGGATTCTTCTCATTTTTATCGCCCTAGAAGTGCCAAATCCAGGGATTCTAGCAAGATCGGCAGCTGGGGCTGTCAATGCATGTCTAGGAGTCGAAAATTTTTCGAGCATTCTAATTGCGAGCTTGTCACCAATACCTGGAATCGAAGACAGAATGGAAAGTTGCTGTATACGCACAGGATTCGCTTTCTTGATACGTTTTAGCAATGGGCCTTTTTGGGCGCCACTTTGAGCTAGATTTACCATTGTGACTAGAAGTTGTGACGTGAATTCTGCATTAGGTGCATTTATTATTGGTATTCTAAAGTCTAATGCCACTTTTGCCAGGGTTTCATTTATCAAATAAATTCTTTCCAAATCTTGATTATCATTTTCACTAGATCCATCGGAGAGGTTTATGATATTTCCTTCAATGATTATCACAGGCTTGGCATAGTGTTGGATAAGTTCAGAGCACTGAACTAGAAGCCTTCCATCAAAGATAGACTGCAGTAGATCAAATATTGTTTTCCGCTCAATCGCTGTTTCTGCAGAAATTACGTAGTCTCCTACCACAAGTTGGGCAAAGTCTGTCAATGCGCCTGCTTCACGCAGCAGCGCAGGAATTCTACTGCGTCTCTCTCTTTCATCAACTACAATCCTAATAGTCACTGCCCTCTAACCTTTCACATGTTCTCATTTTGCTATCAGTTTGAGGCAGTTTGCATAACTAATGCATCAATATTGGCTAAGGCGCGCGTGGTTTAGAATTAGCATCTACTGCAGTTTGGCTTGCTCTTATCATTTGATTAATTTTATTTTCTACTTCCTTGAGATTATCTTTTACCCGAGTCTCTTGTTTAGTCAAGACCATAAGCCTTGTATTAGATAATTCCTTTTTCTCCCCTAGCTCCTTTGTAAGGTTTTCTTTGTTTGATTTGATTAGCAATGGGCCTGCACTCTTGAACACCATCTCCTCAGGTCCTATTTTATTCAACTCTTCCAAAGCCCTATCAGTTTCGACTACTTCTACTTCTACTTGCTGTTTTTGCATCATTATAGCCTGTAAATTCTGTTGAAGCTGCTGCAAACGCGACAATTGCTCTTTAAGCCAAGGAGGCAGTTCCTTTTCACTCATAATAACATCTTTAATTTAAATCGATTTACCAGAATAAAATCATACCGTTAATGAGTCCTTCGAAATTAGCAAGTGCCTAATTCGGTATTTGGTCCCCCTAAAGCATATAAGAATTACATAAAATTAGGGATACAAAGATACAATTTCGTAAATAAAAGTATATTTCAACCCTTATGAGCGATCCGTGGCTCTTTAATTGTCATTTTTGTTTCATTTGATGTACTATGGTTTGTTGTTTTGTTGGCTAGTTGGTTGGTTGATATATTGATGGATTGTTTACCAGCTGGTTAAGTGTTTTTGCCAAATTGGATCTCGGTTATCCCGCAATTTACGTACTCATATCGGTATATCAACTATCTAGCCGTCGATTTTAAGAACTGGCCGTTATACTGGCACTGTAAGCATTTATTGATGCATCGATAAGCCAGAGGTATGAATTGAGAACAGCTCTGAGTGCAGATATGTCAGTACCATGTAACTCAAGCAGCAAGCAACCGGAACCAGGGTTACAATTATGATTAGATCCACCATCCAACATGGATATATTTACTGTGGACTTGTTGGAGGCGGCGCCGGGTGTGGGAATTTTGGTGTCGGCATTTATCGCAACATAGATTGATTTCAAAAGAGCACCATATTCATTTAGCGGCGTCGATCTCAACGATATTTTTACTCTGGCTTTGCAATTTTTCAAGATCAATATCGTAAGCTCCCCCTGCAACCTTGTAGTTGCATTTCCGACAAAACCATATACCTGATACAATTCTAGTAAATTTATTGGATGAGCATGACGGACATCGCCGTTTCTGCTTTAGCGTCTTGTATGCCTTACTGTACCTCTTACGTACAGTAGCTCCAAATTTTATCCCAAGGCCTTTTAAAACCCGCTGTCCTTGCTTCCTTCTACTGACCAGATTTCATCAACTCCTTGATCTTGTTCCTTACTTCCTCACCTTTAGTTTTTGCGCTCGCGGCTATCTGTTTGAGCTGCTCTAAAGTGAAGGTGCCCGTCGATCCTTTTTGTACTGCCGCAAAATTATTATCAGAATTTGTAGTTATAGTGATTCTTGCATCCATACATGCTTCCTCTTCCGCGGTAGGATCTAATAGAATTGAATCACCTATTCTAACTGCAGTAATGGAGACTGGCAAAGTGGTAATAGGCGAATTTTGCTTTTCTCCAGTATCGACTACTTTACCATCACGTATTTCAAAGACCGGTAGCTTGCTGTTCACTAATGACGCAACTGCCGCATAGGAGGTAGCATCAAATAAATTTCCATCTGCGTTGATGACACTGCAATCTACAAATATTACATAAACGATCTCTCCAGTAACTAACACCAGTTTATTTAGGTCAAGCATTTCTGATTCTCTTATTCCTCGATCTACAACCCTTGCCAATTCTACCGTTTCCTCATCTGGAGGCCCTGGCTCAATGTGAGGTGAAGCAGTAGGCAAAACTTCTGCCGACAGGATTAGGGCTCCTTTATTTTCTAGACCTTCAAATGGTTCACCGGTCTCAACTTTTACTCCTGCGACAACTTCGGAGTTTCCCAACCTCACCCGTGCTGAGCCGTTAGCTTTCTTGATAAGTCCCATTTCAATCTCCATTGGCCTTAAGTCATCAAGATTTCTTCCGTCAAGCCTTTTTCCTTTTGAAAGGCTGTCCCACATTTGCTGTTTTCTCAAATGTTCTACTATTAT
>NZ_QURE01000008.1:3931-11214 GCF_009898475.1 Nitrososphaera sp. AFS
GATCTCTTGGATACGCTCATTGCTCTTCTTTCATCTCCGTCTCTTCACCGAAATACTTTTGCATCAGGGCCTTTCGTTGGATCTCATAAACCACCTTGCATCCCCTTACAGCCTCGTCAAGACATTCAGAAAATTGTTTATCGTCTAGGATACCATCTAGCTGTAGAAGGGTAACTTGGTCCAAATGTGGCATGTAGGCTACAGGCATATCTGCCTCTCCTTCTTTGTCTTCAGTATCATTAATGTCCGTAACAATCTTGCCATTAATTTTGCCTGCTGCACATGCAGCTACAATGTCACGCATATTAATTCCAGCATCAGCGAGCGCCACAGAAGCCGCGGTAATACCAGCACACCTGGATCCTCCGTCTGCTTGAAGTACTTCCACATATACATCAATAGCTGCACGTGGATAGTCTTGTAGCATCAATGCAGGTTCTAATGCTTCTCTCATAACTTTTGAGATTTCTACTTCCCTCCTAGAAGGCGCAGGGTTTTTTCTCGTATCAGTTGAAAATGGAGTCATGTGATACCTGCACCTTAGAACACATCTATCTGGCTGAGCCATATGCTTTGGATGCACTTCTCGAGGTCCATAGACTGCTGCCAAAATTTTGTTCATCCCAAATTCTATAAATGCAGAGCCATCAGCATTCTTTATTACCCCGACATTGATTTTTATTTCCCTTAACTCAGTTTCAGTGCGTCCGTCGGTTCGTTTACCATTTTCGTCAATCAGGCTTTTGGTCTGTGTCATTCCGGATTTTGCTCCTTCCCTTCCTGGCTTTCTTCACCTTTTCGTATGGGAGAAGGCGAATCTTCTGAACTGTGAGCATTATGGGTTCCAATGGATGTCTCGCTTGGAGACTCTGGTATGCCCAGCAATGCTTTCACCCTCTGGGTCAGATTTGAGGTATGGGCCTCTTCCTCCACCATCCTTATAGCTCTAACGGCAAGAGATATACCGTCAGCATTTCTACCTGTCACAACGATAACCCCATTTTGACCGATAAGAATTCTGGTTCGAGTTGCTTGCTCAATTGTTTGTATCATAGATCCCCGCTTTCCAATAAGTCTTGGAACCCTAGTAGCGGAAATTTTAATGAATTCCCCTCGTGGAATTTTGCCCAGGTCTTTGTCTTGGATTGTAATCATAGGATCCCTAGTTCTATCAAATGCTATAATTCTAGCAGTAATTAAATCACCAATCGCTAGTTCTCTGCTCATATCATCCCTAGCTGGGGAAAAGTCCCTACCAAAAACGTCCTGCGCGGGCAAGTGAGCTGAGAAGCAAGCGTTGATATCTACTTCCCATGAAAGAGAAGAGTGATCCATTATTTTACCTATTACGATATCGTTTGTTCTAGGTATGTATACCCCAGATAATGGTATCACCTTTACTCCTTCTCTCCCGGCTTCAGCGATTCCGACTCTGGTAGAGACAAGCGAATTGCCAGCCCTGAGTACGTTAAATAAAGGCCTATGATTGCCTTCGATTATTCTATCACCTGGAATGACATATTTGCGTCTAATTTCTTGCATTGCTTAGCAGGTCCCTCCATTCAATGGGGACCGATATAGAAGATTTTCTATCATTTATTTTCCCTTCTCCAGGGTGGATATGACAGACTTATATTTTAAGTGTCAATCATATTAGTCCCATTATCCCTCGGTCACTTGTGCAGTTCCCTTCGAGATAGATCCTAGCCTGTCCAGTAGAGAGCCTCTTAATCCTGCATTTATTTCTAATTTTACCCTTAAAGTACCATCAGACAGCCACTGCTCTTCCTTAAAAATCGCGGCGGATTTCAAAAAACTATAGGATCGGGAAGAAGATTGGGCAGGCACAGTTATGGTAAGCAATAAGTTTTCGGATTTCAAGGGCAAAACCTTCCTCAAAGCATCAACGACATTCTTGGCTTGATCTTCGGCTGGTTTAAACGGGTCTACCGTGAGTCTTATCTCTCCCAAAGCACTTTCAATCCTCATTATAGGATGTGGGAGATGGGTCTTTGGATCAACGTAGCTTTTATTTATATACTGGATGATCTGCTTTTTCTTCTCTTCAACCATTTTTCTCCTCTGGTCGGTTGTAAGGCTCAGCTCACCCCTAGTAATTATGTGTCTTGCGACCTCTAGTGAATCCGATGTTTTAAAATATCTGATTAGCTTGTCGTTTCCAGCTCTAGATCCTTTATTGGCATCAGAGTATATTTCATCAGAGATAAGTACCGAAGACAAATCAGTTCTCTTGCCGACTTTGTATTCCAATGCGGGATCTGGTTTGACGAGGATCTCAAATTTGTTCCCGTCTAATGTCAGACGCACAGTTGAAGTCTTACTCTCGACCATTAATTTTGTAGGTTCTATGAACTATATATCTGCATATGAAAGTCTCACGTTATATTTTAGAAGACTATCACCATAGTGATTGGTGCTGGAGAATATACTTTAAGGCACCGTTATTGATTCATTCACTATCCATTGATTCACTAGTTCATTAGTTCGCCAGTTCGATAATAGTCTGCATCTAGTCCAAATCTGATGCAGAAGTGTGTAGGTATCTACCATCTTCATCTCAGTCATCTCAGCAATGCGGTAAGATTTTTAAGTACGCTTGAATCAAAGTCTGGCTGGCTTGACTGATATTTCAGCTGAGGTACTGGAAAGAACGAATGATAGAGTAGTAATTAAATTTAACAATATTTCCAGAGAGTATGTTAACGCTATACGAAGGTTAGCCATAAGCGAGGTTCCTACCTTAGCTATTGATGATGTCGTAATACTCGAAAACTCTTCGGTCATGCATGATGAGGCACTAGCCCACAGGTTAGGACTAGTACCATTGCGAACTCAACTGGATCGATTCGTTATGCCTGAGGATTGCGATTGTAAGAGTACTCTTGGATGTTCGAAATGTAGAGTATTATTAATGTTAGATTCAGAAGCAACTGAAAAAACTAAGATCGTGACTTCAGGCGAGCTTTTGTCAGAAGACGAGCTAGTGCAACCAGTAAGCAAAGAAATACCCATTGTAGCTCTAGCACCCACACAGAAAGTAAAATTTGAAGCGTACGCGAGGATGGGTATTGGAAAGAGTCACGCAAAATGGCAGCCAACTTCTGCTGCCGTTGTAAAGGATGGAAGCCAGAATGGCGAATCTATACTTGTGATTGAAACTAACGGTGCATTAACGGCGGCCGAAACCGTATTCGCTGCCCTCAACAAGCTTGATGCAAAAATGAAAAACTTTTATCAAGTAGTGCGTACGCTTGAGCCGCAGACCCCCAGGTAGATTTATTTGGGGAATATAGATAACGCACGAGGTAAACAATGCTAACTAACGCTTTAGTAGACGACATAATATGGAATTTACGAAAAGGCTTTAAGAAAAACAAAAAAGCAATTTGGAAGGCTTTAGAAAGAGAAGTCACTAAATCTAGAACAATCAGAAGAGAGGTCAACATATCGAGATTGTCGGCTACTACTAAGAATGAAGAAGTTGTAGTTGTACCAGGTAAACTCTTGGGGTCAGGAGATATGGATCATAAGCTTACTGTATGTGCCTTTTCTATTTCAAATGCCGCTTTCAAAAAGATAAAACTAGTTGGAGGCGAAGTTATAACGTTAAATGAACTGATGGACAGACATCTTGATGGCAAGGGGGTACGAATTATTGGCTGAGCAGTCGAAGTTGAATCAGCCCGAGCAGAAGGTAGCAGTTCCAAAGGCTAGCAACCCATCTATAGTTGTTAATGGAGATGGTTGCATTGCAGGCAGGATGTGTTCCCATGTTGCAAAGCTCCTTTTGAAAGGATATCAAGTCACAATAGTAAACGCAGAGAAAGCAATGGTATCTGGAGATAGACACAGGATTATCAACAGCTTTAAAGAAGACCTTGAAATAAACTCTGCAACAAACCCAATACATGGTCCGTTTCATCCTAGAAGACCAGATCGAATTCTCACGAAAATGGTAAGAGGTATGGTGCCAAAACGAAAGTCAAGTGGTATAAAAGCATTTAAACACTTAAGGGTATATATTGGAATCCCCAGCCAGTTAAAGGATTCAAAAATGGAACTTTTTGAAGATTCAAAGATTAGAAAGCCTGCATCTTTTTACATCTCTATAGGGGACGTAGCCGAGGAGATAGGTTGGAAAGGGATCACGCCAGTTGGTTAGCAAAATAGATCTTTATCCAGGGCAAAGAAAGGCATGCAGGGCAGTTGCCACTATATGGAAGGGAAATGGAAGGGTGCGGATCAACAATATCCCTGCTGAGTTAATCGAACCACAAGTAGCCAAAGAAATGGTATTGACTCCTATCAACCTTTTAGGCGAACTTAGGAACAAGGTAGACATAAGCGTAAAAGTTCAAGGAGGCGGGTTCATGGGACAAGCCTTTGCTTCAGCGGTTGCAATCTCCAGGGCATTGGCCGGTGAAGGAAAAGGTGGGAGGGATCCTAAGGATCATCCATTAGCAAAGAGCGTCAGGGAAGAAATTAGAAAGAAGATTTCAGAATACGACAGACACTTGCTTGCTGGCGACCCCAGACAAAGCGAATCAAAGAAATTCGGTGGACCAGGCGCCCGACGCAGAAAGCAAAAGTCTTACAGATGATCATCAGTAGTGCAATGGCGGTCTGAATGCACTATTAAAGCATATTTTCTAACTTGTCAGGAGTGCTATAATGAGGCCTGTCTCCAGCTATCGAAATACAGTGACTCAGCCCTTCAAAAGGCCTCTTCGTTCAGATATTATATAGTGATCTGTCAATTTTTTCTCATAGCATTCACCACAAATTAATCCCGTTATCTTCCATTCTGGCATTGCATTATACCGGAAGGATAAAGAATTACCACAGATGGCACATTTATTAGAGCTTTGCTTCATTCATAGTTTCAGGTAAATATCTGAAATAAAAGTTATGACTGGAAATCAGATAGAAAAGGCTGGACTTACTCTACCTACTCGTTGACAGAAATTCAAGACAGTATGCTACAAATTCATGGCGCACAGCCCATCTTAATTGTAATTAGGCATAGCTTGAGAACTTGTAAACAATATTGTTATGCAAGAAATATGCAAGAAACTGAATTTTGCATGTTAGAACCTAGCAATGTAAGAAAAGTCTAATCACGAACATTAGACAGAGAAAGGTAGGATAAATGAACACGTTCCATTTGCTGGTTTTTTGGATGCCAATAAAGGATTTAATAAGGGAATACTAGCTAGAACATAACAGTATTTGCAATGTGGGTTGGAAAAGTTGCCTTTATTGTTTTGCTTATACTCGGTGGGATTACAGGTGTGGTAATGTACATTAGCTTCCACGACATAGCACCAGTTTCTGGTAATATGCAGTCATTTTATCGAAAGAATTTGACACCACAAGACATTGCGGCTGCAAATCCACCACCTGCTGCATCCAGTAGCAGTGCTACCACCAGCGCTCCAGTAGGTGCTTCTGTGACCATTTTGGCAGGAGCTTCGACCCAAGGAAATCCCTCCTATTCTCCGGACACGGTGACGGTAAAGAAGGGAGACGCTATATCAATAACTAACAAGGATACTGTTCCGCACACAATGACTAATGGAAAGGACCCAAGTGATCCCACCACAGGTAAACTGTTTGATACAAGCTTGATCAGCCCAGCGGCTTCAGCAAAAGTTGCAACCGCAAAGTTGTCTGCAGGAACCTACCCATTTCATTGCACCGTTCATCCATACATGACAGGTACATTGAAAGTGCAATAGTAACACCAATTACTTCTGAATAGTATCCCTCAGCACATTCTTGTATATTAGATACAGCTCACTAGCTGATACGATGTAATATTCACTGTATTTAATCAACGGTAGTCAATCATTAATAGGAAAAGAGTGTACCCCAATCACGAATCTCATAGAACATATCCTTATATTATATTCTAGATAAAAGAAGCTGTTACTATGTCATTTTTAGAAGTGAGAGATCTGCACGCAAGCATCGAAGGAAAGGAAATACTAACAGGTCTCAATCTCACTATAGATAGAGGGCAGGTCCATGCACTTATGGGCCCAAATGGTTCAGGAAAGAGCACTTTTGCTAATGTACTTTTGGGTCACCCAAAGTATAATGTTACATCAGGAGACATTCTAGTCAAAGGTCAAAGCATTCTTGATCTATCAACAGACGAAAGAGCAAGAAAGGGCATTTTTCTGGGATTTCAGTATCCTATAGAGATCGCTGGCGTAGGATATAGCCATTTTCTGAGGAATGCGTACAATACTTTAAACAAAACGCTAGCCCAAGAACAGACCAATCGCGAAGTGTTCATAACGGTAAAAGAATTTCACGAATATGTCAAAAGAAACTTGGATTCAGTCGGGTTGGACCAAGCGTTTCTTAGCAGATATCTCAACGAAGGATTTTCTGGTGGTGAGAAAAAAAGATCAGAAGTTATGCAGATGCTAGTCCTCAAGCCTAACGTCGCTATCCTCGATGAGCCAGATTCTGGCTTAGACATTGATGCTGTAAAAGCTGTGGCTGAAGCCATAAACAAATTGATAGAAACTGGAGCAGGAGTTGTCGTAATCACTCATTATGCCAGAATCCTAAGGTACCTGACAAGGTTAGACCATGTTAACGTCATGGCAAAAGGTAGAATAGTTAAATCCGGCGATAGAAGCCTATCAGAAGAACTCGAAAATAAGGGTTATGGATGGCTTGGGCTAGAAGAGAGTTAGGTCATTCATTAAATTTGTAGCGCCCCTTTAGGCTGATCTTGATCTAGTTTTAAATATAGTTTGCATATTTTATTTCTGGATGGCGTCACAAGTAGAAGTCCAAAATCAAGAGCCACCAATTAAGCCTGCAACGCCAACTTTTTTAAATTTCTCATTCTTTAAAGTTGATACCAAGTGGCGATGGTTAAACGACATTGCAAAGAGCGAGGCAGCCAAGGAATTTTCACTCCTGATCGAGGTCGCCAATTCAAAAATGAAAGTTCGGACATATTCAACTTTGGGTCTGCGATCGGATACTGATTTCATGTTATTGATGGTTTCCGATTCCATTGAAAAAATGCAGATATTAACCTCGAAGGTTTATTCTACGCTTATAGGAAAATATATCGAACCATCATATGTGTATCTTTCTTGCCTTCGCAAATCTGCTTATTCTGATAACAAGATTGTTCTTGGATTTCTGGCTAACGAGAAGCCTATGAAATACATAGTTGTTTATCCTTTTATTAAGGCTCGTGAATGGTATTTGCTAGCCTTTGAGGAGAGAAAGAA
>NZ_QURE01000008.1:11220-71192 GCF_009898475.1 Nitrososphaera sp. AFS
TGCGTAGGGAGGAAATTTCCCAAGGTTAGATTAAACACTTCTTATTCTTTTGGCATCAACGATCAAGATTTTATGTTAGCTTTTGAAGTAGATGATTTGATAATTTTTCAAGATCTGATAGTTCAGCTGCGTGAAACCAGGCTGAGCAAATATGTAATTAAGGACACACCCATGATAGTCGGTGTCCACAAGGATGCTGAGGACATAATTAGGAGCGTAGGATAATAAAAATGTCTTTTTCTATCAAAAGGCAAGCAGCGGACTCCTCTGAGATCTTAGAAGCCGCAACATCCAAAGCCCTAGCACTCAAAGAATGGGCAGTGGTGTGTAAGGCGTTAGAGAAAGGGCGGCAAACAATTCTGCTCCGTAAAGGGGGGATTATGGAATATCGACAGGGGTTCGAGGTGAAGCATAATGACTTTTTTCTTTATCCGACTTTTGAGCATCAGTCCAAAGAATATCTTCAAAATGACTATTTAGATGAGCTCGATAATATACCAATAAACAGACCGGTGAATAATAGAAGTACTATAACAGCTTATGCCAAAGCCGTGGAGGTTAGAGAGACAAATGATGAAAGGGTGTTACAGCAGTTGAGAAAATTTCACATTTGGAATGATCATTATGTCAGCATTAGATTAAACTATAACCCCAAAAGACCAATGAGTGTGATACTTTTACGGGTTTATAAATTGAGTAAGCCGCTTGAAATCGAGAACAGGCCTGAATTCGCGGGGTGCAAGTCATGGATACCCATTCCGCTATCCAATTCCGAATGTGAACCGTCATCAACCGATAAGATGCAACACACTCCCGGTCGATTGAACTCGGTAATAGGACCCATCCAGCCAGTATTAGATGATTCAGACTTCAGTGAAATTGTAACAAACATTCGGCAGGTGCTTGACTAAATGAAATATCGAAGATTAGGCAAAAGCGGAATCAAAGTAAGTGAAATTGGATTTGGGACTTGGACCATAGCTTTAGATTGGTGGACGACTGGAAATAAAAAGATTGACGATGAATATGCAATCAAGATGCTGAAACGCGCTTACGATCTCGGAATTAATTTCTTTGAAATGGCTGATATGTATGGAAGCGGCAAAAGTGAAAAGTTGGTCGCCCAAGCATTCAAGGAGATGCACAACGCAGGTAGCGCCCACGATAAAGATGAAATCATATATTCTACAAAATGGGGTTACGACATGTACAGTAACAGACAAATTGGCCATAGCGAAATACCGCAGAAACATAACGATCCTCAATATCTCGAATTTGCGTTAGAACAGAGCTTGCAAAGGCTACAAACAGACTACATCGATGTATATAGTCAACACAATCCCAAGATGGAGGCAGTTGAAAATGACCGACTTTTCGCAACCCTAGACAATTTAGTAAAAAATGGTAAAATTAGAAGCCACGGTGTGGCTTTGGGTCCGGCAATCGGATGGAAGGACGAAGGCATATCTGCAATGAAGCACAGAAACATTACATGCCTGCAAACCGTATATAACGTTCTAGAACAGGATCCTGGGAGAATTTTTTTTGAATTCGCGAAAAAGAATCAAGTAGGTATTCTAGTTAGGGTCCCTGACGCTTCCGGTGTCTTGACTGGCAAGGTAAATGAGAAAACAGTTTTTGACAAGAATGATCATAGGAGTACTAGGAAGAAAGAATGGATTGCCGAAGCGTTGCAAAAGGTAGAAAAAATCCGACCATTCGCTGACGCTCACAATTGGGATATGGCACAGCTTGCAATAAAATTCATTTTGTCTCAAAAAGAAGTATCAGTCGTACTCCCAACCATCTCTGATCTAGAAGAGTTGGAGAGATTCGTTGAAATGTCAGACGGAAATTATCTTGCTGAGAATGAGATATCGGAAATTAGAGAAATCTATGATAACAATTTTGGCATCCAAGCTGTCGTATGAATGCGAACTTGAGTAGTTTTAAGCTATTGTCTGCTTACCATACCGAAGTGTCCCTCCTATTCTTGCACATATAAGAGGATAGGTTTTTAATAGATGAACAAGCAAAACGACTGCTTTTGGTACCAAAGCAAACTCAGGCGCATCAAATCGATTCTATAGACAAGCAGCTTTTAAACGAAATTCAGTGGGTCTTCCCCTTGGCCGATAGACCATTCTATGAAATTTCAAAGCAGCATAATATTTCTGAAGAGGAAGTTATGAGAAGAATATCACGCTTGAGCCAGATCGGCTTAATTAGACAAATCAATGCGATTTTTGATACAAGACGACTTGGTTACAAGAGCGCTCTGGTTGCTCTTGAGGCAGAAGTTGATAAACTTAATCATGTCGCTCAAGAAATTAACAAACATCCCGGCGTTAGCCACAATTACGAGAGAAATCACGAATTTAATATGTGGTTTACCCTTGCTGTTCCCCCTGATGCCGAAATAAAATCAGAATTAGAACGATTCGCTTCGATAGATGGAGTCAAGAAATATCGAGTTCTTCCGACGCTGAAGGTCTTCAAAATAGGAGTTAGGCTAGATATGGTCAATGAAGACAACAAGAACCCAACTCCCACTGATGAGGTGAAGGCTTTGAATACGCAAAAATTTTCTCTTAGCAATCGAGATAAAGATTTTATCCGAGAGCTCCAAAAGGAGCTGAAAATTGTACAAGAACCCTTTAAGGACATGGCTATGAACTTGGGGATAACTACATCTCAACTTTTTGCAAAGGCAAAGGAGTACGAGGAACTGGGTGTAATGAGAAGATTCGCAGCAATTTTGCGTCATCGAGATGCAGGCTTCGCTGCCAATGGGATGGTAGTATGGAAGGTACCGAATTCAAAAATCGATGAGATAGGTTACAAGTTAGCTGCCTTTCCTCAAGTGAGTCATTGTTATCAAAGGCCAGTTTATTCAGACTGGCCATTCAATCTATTCAGTATGATTCATGCACGCGCTATCGAATCTGCAGAGGAAATGGCTGATCATATGTCTGATAGCATCGGTATCAAAGAATACAAAATATTGTTCAGTTTACGGGAATTCAAAAAGGAACGTGTAAAATACTTCGTGGATAACTAAACACAAGGGCCAGCTCACGAAAGTATACTAAGACCAATTTGTACACCTTAGTTGGATGTGCTCTCAATTAGGCCAAGTTAGGGATTTTTAGAGTATAACATCAAAATGGCTGTTTAACTGTCCAATCCACCAGAGAATGGAAAAATATACCAAGCGATGCTGACAACCTTGTGGTCTCCTCTATTTTTGCAAAATCTTTAGCAGTATTTTTTTTAGTGTCATCGCTACGAATCATTTTCCCATTTTCCGTCATCGCGGACGCTCGAGGTTGCACCAATGCTATAACCGGAAGACCATCTGTTCTTTTGGCCAGGGCTTTTAATTTCTTAAGCTCTAAACCTTTTAGTCTTCCAAAATTTCCGCTTGATTTTACCTGTATTAGCCATTTCTCCGATTTTCTCTGAGCAAACAAATCGGCTGGTCCTCTGCTTCCCGGCGATAGCCTAACATTCCATCCAAAAAGCGCTAACAGGATTGCAACTTCTATTTCTGCACTCCTGCCAAGCTTACTCCACGAAAGAGATGTCACTAAGGCCGCAAATTTCTGTCGCATTGCTATATTGTTTATTCTCAAAAATCGTTTACTACAGACTCAGTTCACTTAGAGTATATAGAAAAGCATATGCCTACATATATATGGAAATCGATACGGATGGATAAGTGAGCGGATGGATGGATGCATAAATCAACTTATTATCAAGAAATTACATTTTAAAGTAAATTTTGAGGGCAATGCTGATAATTCTCTCACCTTACTACGTCTCTGATCATGACAGGTCATGCCTCATTGAAAGGCCATGTTCCTTGAAGCCCACCCTCCTATAAAATTGGGCATTATTTTCTGAGCAGTCAAGAATTACTTTATAGCATTTCATTTCTGCAGCAAAAGCCAAGGCTTTGGCAACAATTGCTCGGCCGACACCCATCCCTTCATATCCGTTTTTTGTAACAACATCTTCGATATGACCAACCTTACCACCGTTGTGTATAAATTTTTGTTCGATTAACAAAGTAATAGAGCCAATAATTTCTCCGTCCGTTTTAGCCGCTACGAAAATCTTGTAGAACGGAGAAGACATTACTCGCTGAAGGACTTCCTTTGCATTTTCTTGTTCATTCTTTATCATTCCGATTTCAGCCAAATTCGACAGGGTTTCGAGAAAACCTTTTTTTAAATCTGCTTCTGATATTTCCCTGACTTCAAATTGCACATTTTTTGTCTGTTCCATGAGAATGTTTTATTTCAATTTCTGGCCAATATTTTACTTTTCGATTAGTATTTCAGCTGATTTATATCTAAATTGACAGACAGCTTCTACTGTGTTTGGTGATAGTGACCCTAGATGCACAATTAGAAGATATGGATGAATCAATCTCCATAAGTGAAGTCTAGTTTCGATCACCCAGATAAACACATTACTTGAGCGGTTCAACCTCATGGCATTTTGGAGGTTCTGCAAATTCAAAATGGTCAAACGATCATATGATGCACGGTCAATAATTGCTCTTGCAAGGTTCTACGTCATCCTTTGGACGCTTTCCTTAAATTACCCCAGAATAAAAGTCTATAGAATGAAGATGCAAAAGGAGCAGAAAAAATTCTGTTCTAAATGCAAGACCCACACGGTTCAGACAGCCTCTATATACAAAAAGGGCAAGGACAGAGCAGGTGCTCAAGGTGCGCGCAGACACGCGGAAGACAAGCGAGGATATGGAGGACAAAAATTCCCTGAACTTAAAAGAACTGCAAAGACGACAAAGAAGATTACTCTCAAATACACTTGCAAGACCTGTCACAAGCAGACGATGAAGGAAGGCATTCGCTTGCGAAAGCTCGAAATACAACCATAAAACTATGAGTTCCATGTCTAAGAGAAATATAATGATTCCAAAACCACGTAGTAATTTTGTTTCTGTCCAGTGTAATGAATGTGGGGAGAAAAGGGTTATCTTCACCTATACTACAAAAGATGTCGATTGCAAGGCTTGCGGTCATGCACTTGCAAGGAAAACAGGTGGAAAAGCGAATATTAATGCAAAGGTCCTAAATATCCTTGATTAGGGCCGCCATTATCTATGATGTGTTCTGAAAGTCCCAATTCTCTTTTCGTATTAACGTTAAATGCAATTTCGATCTCATTCATTACAACATAATGCTCTATCAAGTTAAAGCCTGCCTCAAGTTTAGAAGAATCTATGACAGAGATACCAGAGTGACAGTAAAGCGTGCGACCTAGCGAACGAACTACCACACTGGCCGTTATACCAAGCTTTTCTACAAAGGACTTTTCTAGCAATATTGATACACAAGGTCTGCTGGCAGGACATCTTGCGATTATGCATTGAACAGTTTTCGCATTTAGCAGCGGAAGATCTGCAGGAACTATGAAGGCTCTGGCTGGTTTGAAGCAAGACACTGCAGCAGAAAGATCCCGTGAAAAACCGTGTCCCGCCGTCTCCATTACTTCTATCTCAGTATAAGTGTAAGAAAGATCATGGATAAATGAAGTTGTCCTTGGCGTGTTAACACTAGTGATAGCTACTATTTTTTCAAACATACGTGAGCTCATTAGTGCATGTAGCACTCTCTCAATCAAAGTACTCTCTTTAACCTTTTGTAGCGGCTTTTCAACTCCAGTAGCATCATACATCCTGGTACCTTTACCTCCGCACATTAGAACAGATATCATAGCAATATCTCATCAAATAGTTCCAGAAGACAAAATCACTAAAGACGAAAGCCGGGCAAGTTCATTGGATGCACCCATAACATCTCCTGTAATACCTCCAAAGCTCTTTTTGGAAATATACAGAAGCACTATTCCGACCACCAAAGAGACAGTCAGGGACATAATTCCAACGTATCCCACACCTGTAATAAATAGAATAAGAATCATTATGCCTGTGGAGGCCAAGAATTTCCTTCGATCTTTCATACTCTCAGTAAAAGGAGAACTTAATCCAACCCATGCAGATGTACCAATGTGAGCTTGCAGTACCATCACATATTTCGCACTTGCTTCTGCCAGAATAATGCTAGTCAGCAGTTTAGTTGAATCATTATGGAAACTGGATAGAGTTGCTACCATCCCTGCTACATAAAGGACGATTGATACAGTTCCAGCAGATCCTACAGAGGGCTCAAGCATCGTGCGATGTTTTGCCTCTCTGCCTCCTTTTGTCATTAGCCCGTCCGCAAAATCAGCCAGTGCATCGGTGTGATTTCCCCCTGTTATCACAACTAGTACAGCAGTTGTTAGCACTCCCAAAAGAAATGAACTTACAGTGAGTGAAAGTAAGCAGGCGAGCATCCCCACTAAAGTTCCAATTATTGCACCAACCAGAGGAAAAATGTACATAAAGTCAGCAACATATTTCAGATTGAACGATTTTGAATCAATCGAGGTAGGTATTATCGTCAAAAAAGATAATACCGCTTGGATGGTCTTAAATCCCAAATAGTAATTTCCACCAACCAACAAGGTACAAAATCAATATCACAGGAACTGACAGAACAACTAGGAAAAATATAGTCGTCACCTTCATTATGAAAAGAGCCATCCAACATTTCTCGATAGATAGAGGTTCACGATTTTCACCTAGAGAATAGTAGTCAATCTTTTCAAGTTTAATTCGAAGGGCTCCAGCCATAGCTGCCATCGGGTATCCGGCATTGTAGCTTACAGTATTTTTGTGATCCTTACATAAAATTTTGATAGACTGCTTCCAATCGGCTCTTGTGATCAAGGAGGAGACTACGATCAAATAGGATGTAATTCTGGCTGGAACATAGTTAACGGCTGTGTCAAGCCAAGCTGACATCCAGCCAATATTCTTGTAGTAGTGTGTAGTATAACCTAACATCGAATCAAGAGTATTAACTATTCTGTATGCAAAAGAACCTGCTGGTCCTAATAATGAAAAAAAGAATAAGGGGCCTATTATACCGTCAACCGTGCTCTCCCCTATACATTCTATTGTAGCAGACAAAATAAACTGTCTATCAAGTCCAAGTGTATCCCTTCCCACTATCAAAGATAGGTTGCGCCGCGCAGCCACAATATCATCTGTTTGTAAGGCATTCACAATCTTTAACACATGTTTTTCCATACCTTTTATAGCAATAGTTACTTTCAATATCATGGCTCCTGCAATTGTAGCAGCTACGATACCAAAAAGATGAAGAAGTATATAGACCAGAGTTTGGGTCGAGAGCCAAGTTAACATGACGAAAACTATGGTAAATACAGCGCCCAGAAATTTTTCATATTTTAGGCCCAACTCGCTATTCTTTGATCTCTTGATAAAAAATCCAATCGTAATTCCCGACCACGACACAGGATGATATTTATTTGATGGATCCCCAAAAATTACATCTATTAAAACTCCCCCCATTAGCCCGAATACAAGCCATTCAAAGTCAGTGTTCATCATCTTCTATCTAGGCCAATGATATCCTCTACTATCTCCCTCACATGGATTTCACTCCTTATTGAATTTGCTATCGAATCAATCTCTTTGTTCCATTTTGCAGGAGGAATTTTTGGCCCCAAGTGATTATCAAGCGAATCTTCTTGGGGTAGTCGGATTTGTATCTTCGGTATTATACCGAGGATCTTTTTTCTTGTAATCCTCTCTACACGATTTACGGCTGCATTTAGGATGGTTACATCACCTCGAAATTTGTTGATCAAAAAACCTTTCACTAATTTTCGATCTCCGGGGGCAAGGAGTCGCATTGTACCAACAAGTGCTGCAAAACATCCCCCTCTTTCTATGTCAGCAACAAGAATTATTGGAGCCTTAACTCTATTGGCAAGCAGCATATTAGATATATCGTACTTTGAAATGTTAACCTCCGCGGGGGAACCGGCCCCTTCAATAACAACTACATCATTCTCCTTTCTAAGGTTCTCTAGCGCTTTAATTGCTGCAGGGAAGCCCTTTTGCAGCACGAATGTTCCATAATATTGTTTGACATTTAATTCAGAATGAAAGTATCCATTCAACATAACCCTACTTCGGTAGTTGCCTTGTGGTTTTAACAGAATAGGATTCATTTTTATGTTTGGTCTAATTCTACACGCTTTAGCTTGAATCGCTTGGGCTAGAGCTATCTCTTGGAATTTACTATTAGATTTGATGCGATGGACATCTGAAGACATATTTTGGGCCTTAAATGGCACAACTCGATATCCAAGATCTGAAAGTATCCTGCATAATCCAGTAGTTATTGTACTTTTACCTGCTCCCGATGAGGTTCCTTGGATCATCAAGATTTTCGCTTTCAATTGTCTATTGCCTCCAGTGCATTCATCAAGATCAGGTTCTCCTTGTGAGTCTTGATTGCCACTCTGATGTATTTTGAACCCAAACCAATGAAGGTGCTGCAATCTCTCACTAGAATTCCATCATTGACTAGGAGAAGATCTCTGACTTCAGTCGAAGATTTGTTCTTTGATAAACGTATCAAGAAATAATTCGCGTCAGATTTAAGAGGGGAAAAATTTTGCGTCCGCTTTTTAATGCCAATATGCATAAACTCACGTTCTTTTTCTATAATCGCCCGTGCTGAAGTTAAATGTTGTGGATTCTCAAGTGCTGTGATACCAGCTCTCTGCGCTATCCCGTTAACATTCCAAGATATTCGATACTTGCTCAGCTTCTTTGCTAGTTTAGGACAAGAAACACTATACCCAAGCCTAAGTCCCGCTAACCCAAATGACTTAGTAAGAGATCTTAAAATCACCAAATTGTCGAATTCGTTTATGTACTTAATCATCGTATGTCGATCCGATTCATTGACAAATTCTATGAAACTCTCATCTACTAGAATTTTCGTTGAACTATCTAGATGATTAATGATTTTTTTCAGTGACGTCCTATACAGTAGTCCTGTAGGATTATTCGGGTTGCATAAAAATAACGCGTCACATCCTTTGGCCTTTTCTATAAGTTGATCCGGATCAAGCCTCATTTTCTTAAGTGGTACTGCAACAATTTTAGCGCCTACACGCCTGCATGCAAGTTCGTACTCACAGAAAGTGGGGCTGGGAACTACAACTCTATTTGCTGCAAAAATTCTCGCAAAGGTATGGATTAGTTCTGTAGCACCGTTTCCTATGTTAATGCAATCGGGGTGGATTTTAAGATAATCAGACAGACTTTGTTTCAACTCATTACACTCAGGATCTGGATAAGTACAAGATAGCGAATACATATTTTCTTGAATTGTTTTTAAAACAGTCTTCGAGATTCCTAAAGGGTTTACATTTGAACTAAAGTCCACTTTTACCTTGTTTGGATGGACTGAATATATTCCTCCATGAGAGCAGCCGTTTAAGGCTATCACAATTTTTCAAATCAGGTTCAACCCTTCCATTTATTATGATTTCAGTTAGCAATAAATCTTATTGCTGAGCAGAAAAAAGTCAACTTCCAGAAACTCTAAATTTTCAGAAAACGATTATTAAGTGATTTGAAGTAACCGTCGAGTATGCTAAAAGTTGCTCTGATTGGAGCCACGGGCGCTGTTGGACAGCAATTCGTTCTCGCACTAGACAAACACCCATGGTTTGAGTTAACAAATATGGCATCGTCTGAGCGTTCTGCCGGCAAAACTTATGTCGACGCGATACGCGATCCAAAATCTGGGATTCTACGATGGCATAGTAAGGAAATTCTCCCAGAATACGTAAGCGAGATGATTCTGAGCAAAGTCGAAGATTTAAACCCAAAAAAATTCGATATTGTATTTACTGCTTTGGAGTCAGAAGATGCCCAATTAATCGAGCCCCGATTTGGGAGATCGGTGCCAGTTATAAGCACAGCTGCTGCGTTTCGATATGAAGATGACGTTCCTATCCTAATTCCTGGAATTAACGACGAACATTCGGAATTACTTGGCTTGCAGAGCAAGAAGAGAGGCTGGCAAGGCTTCATTGCGCCATTACCGAACTGCACTACAACTGGACTTGTAATCACGCTAAAACCCTTAATGGATAGGTTTGGAGTCAACAATGTCTTCATGACTTCACTCCAAGCATTATCTGGCGCAGGAAGGTCTCCTGGTGTGATTGCCTTAGATATTATGGACAATGTTATTCCATATATACCCAAAGAGGAAGAAAAGGTCCAGATTGAATCAAAGAAGATTTTGGGTCATATGAACTCCAACTCAATAACCCCAGCTGCGTTTGGAGTAAGTTGTACATGTACTCGCGTGCCAGTTCTCGACGGTCACACTGAAGCTGTATTTGTTGGAACCGATGAATACTGTGAACCAGAAGAGGTAAAGGCTGAGATGCTAAAATTTTCAAAAAACATAACAGATAAAAAATTGCCTACGTCTCCAAGAGACTTTATAATTGTTCATGACGATCCGACCAGGCCTCAACCAAGGATAGATAGAGAGGTTAATGATGGCATGACCACTGTTGTAGGCAGATTGCGAAAGGATACTGTCTTCAAAAATGGAATAAAATATGTTCTGATGTCACACAACGAGAAAATAGGTTCTGCTAAGGGCGCTGTTTTGCTAGCTGAATCTCTAAAAGAAAGAAAAATTCTCTGAGCGAGCATATTATTCTAAAAAACCCCCGCAAGTTTGAAATTAATACATTTATTAGTCGCGCTGGTCATATAAATATGAAATTATATGGCAAAGACTGATGATTTGGATCTCAGAATTCTGGGCGAGCTTGCTACAGATGCGAGCATTTCTGTACCAAAGTTATCAAAGAAAATAAACGTTAATGCCTCAGTAGTGTATAGCAGAATAAAACGGCTTATAAAAAGAGGTCTTATAAAAAAGTTCACGATAGTGGTTAATGACGAAGCATTAGGTTTTAACGTCAAAGCACTCACAGGAATTAATATGGACTCTCGAATGAGAGACAATGTATTAAACGAGCTGTTTCAAATTCCAGAAGTTCGCGAAATTGCAGAAGTGACTGGAAGATTTGACATACTTGTAACGATGACCGCGCAATCTCTCGATGAAATGCATCACTTAATTTCTGAAAAAGTGGGACGAGTCCAAGGTGTTCAAAAGACTGAAACCTTTATCGAAATGAGGAAGACTGCACGAGAATTAATATATCCTACCTCAGTTGTGAAATAGATGTATTTAGCTTCACCAAGCAAGTTGATCATTGAAAACATGGCATAGCAATATTAGCTGAACTTATCTTTGGATATACATTATTTTGTTAGATTCTCAGGTTATAACGGTTGGTATGAAAAGACAGATCCAGTCTTGGCCGCTGCTTTGCACAAGTGCATAGTTGATTGGTAAGCGGTAGAGGCTCAGGCGCAACTTAACGCTGATGTGATTGCCTTTTATAACAGGATAGTTAAAAAAATCAATATGGGTACTTTGCTCCCTCAAATGGGTGCGAGCTATAGCCTCAAGAATTACTACGAGCTGACCAAACCAAAGATTTGGTACTTACTCGTTTTTACGGCATTCGCAGGAGCGCTTACTGCCTCTCTCCTGTCCCATGTAGTCATTACCCCCACGACATGGGCATTACTAATTGCTGGTGTAGCATCTGGTTCGGCTGCAGCAGATACACTCACTGGCTACAATGACCGAGATATAGACGCAGTTATGGAAAGAACCAAGCGAAGACCTATACCCTCAGGTAGAATTTCCCCTCAGAATGCTTTGGTTTTTGGGTTGATCCTAGCTGCAATTTCCTTACTATTTGCATGGCTTATCAATGTCTGGGTTTTTGCGCTGATGTGCTTTGGTCTATTTGACAACATAATAGTCTACAGCAAATGGCTGAAAAGGACAAGCCAAAGTAATATACTCTTGGGAGGCTTTTCAGGTGCTGTACCAGCCATGATTGGTTATGTCGCTGTGACAACGCAAAATATAGAAATCGGTTTGGTGATGGCTGGCTTAGTTTTCCTGTGGATTCCGACTCATATATGGAGCCTTGCATTGCATGTGAGAGATGATTATAAAAAGGCAGGCGTGCCTATGCTACCGGTAATATCTGGAGAAAGAAAGTCAATCAGGATAATAGCGATAACAACTTTAATGATGGTATTGTTCAGCTTGCTCCCGTACTTTGACCATTTTGGTATTATATATTTGGTCACCGCTAGCATCTCGGGCATAATTATGCTTGCATTATCTTTTTGGCTTTTGCTGAAGCCTAGTAATAGAGTATCTTGGGTAGTGTTCAAAGCAACCAGTCCTTATTTGGCTGCTCTTTTCATCGGGCTCATTATGGATTCTTTATTCAGATGAAGCATTAAAGAATAGTTCCTCACTTTAAGACCGGATATTACAGATCTTGCCGAATCAGAATCTAAATACATCAGCAGACAAAACCCAACTAAACAATAATTTACTGTTCGAATAATAGTAATTTCTCACACTCATAAAGTACCCTCGCGACAACTACATGTGCTTCAAGGGGCAATTCTCCAATCGAGTACAAGATATCCAGATACTTTAGTACATTCTCAGAGAAGTGGCCCTTTGGAAAGCCTCCAATTATAATCGCACACCTATTTTCCATGGACGGATTTACGTATTTAGAAACAATTTCTTGTGCGGTACTTGCTACACCAAGGCTAGAAAAGCCAATCGACTTATGGCTTTGTATAATATTTTTTAGCAAATAGCCAAAGGATACGTCGTTGAGGAGTTCAAATAGAAGTTTATTGTCTAATTCACTCCTTATTGACCCGTCTTTGAATAGCTTCATCATCAGTCCCTCGAAACGAAAATATGATTTTGGAATCCTCAAATCGGAGCTAGTCAGGATTAGTTTATTATTGATTGTATAGAGGCAAACATCTAGCTTGTTCCTCAAGTATAGCGGCGTGGAAAACGCCTCTGCTAAAGCGAAATGAACAATATCTGGTCGACCTCGTTTCCAAGCATCCGCAAGTCTTCCTGATACCATCGCAGAATGATGATAGCTTCTATCCAATAGCATCTCAGAGGGTTTTTTTCCGATTCGTTGGGCATGTCTCACTACCGATTTATGCCCCACTATTGATTTAGGGATCGTCTCTAAAGACGCATCCGCGATTATAAGAGTTACCGGAGCTACCAAGTTAGGACGTAAGGTAGATGTAAGCACGCTATATTTGGGTCATTGAACATTATAGACGCACTGTCCAGACGCTTATAAGAAGACTATCTAATGGTTCATCTGAATTAGAACACATCCCGGATAGTGCTGGCAGCATAAGAACCTTAATCATGATGCCAAATTACTTTTCACGAGATGGTGATTCCATATTAACATTTGCAATTCTAGTTCCTACCTCAGGCAATCAAACGTGGCTCACTTCGAGTCACGAATCACTTACATGAATTGCGAAGATATTTGACTCTTCTTGGCAAGAAGCAATTTTCTGAGTTCACTAATGCAATTATTTAGTTCCCTGAGAGAAGCCTTTTTATCCTGCACATTTACTAAGATTTCTCCAGGCCCAAACTTTGCACTCCCTACCAGGATTGGGATCGGTAGGTGCAGTACATCAGAAAGAAATTCGAAGAGATTTTTGAATGTGGAGTTATTCTTATAAATATATGTTGTCTTCCCGTTACTTGATATCACATTCGCCTCTAGTGGAAATTGAAAATTCTGCTTTGAGAAATTATCAATAATGTTTAAGGCTAGCGCTTCCAATTTTTGGTTACGCTTTGCTTGTTCATTGTCTTCTTTTTGAATCTTTAATTGTGCATATTCTTTTGCCAATTCTTCCAGTTGAGCAAAGTTAGTCATCGTACTTATTACAAATAGTCTTCCAACGTAATTACAGTTTTCCTTCTGAACCATGGTAATTGTAGTAAACTTAATTCACCTATCAACATCTTAACTATTTACAAAACAAATCTTCAAAATTCAGGATTAGAACATCGTAATTATCTTGCTAAAGTATCACCGTGAATCGCCCTATGGATCTTCTTATGACCGCAATCGTCCAGGTACCTATGCCGAGGCAATTAAAAATTATTATATGCCGACATAACAGTGATGGCACTTATGCCGGGAGAAGCTGCCAAGGAACTTGCTCTAGAAAGGATCCGGATTCTCATATGCAATGCTCTCGAATCAGCACATACCAGTGAAATATTTGCCGATAAGCAAGCACAACTTGCCAAAAAAATTGCTATGCGATCACGTGTAAGAATGGATTATGATGCCCGGCAATTGTACTGTAAGAAATGCAAAAAATTCATTATCCCTGGAAAAAGTTCTAGGGTAAGAGTGGGAGGAACTAATACAAAGAGTATAAGGATTACATGTATAATGTGTGGACATACCTATAGAAAAATTCTTCAAGGCTCTAAAGCCACGAATAAGGATTTATAAGGGAACTAAGGCGTGGATATCTAGTAATTGCAATGGCTAAGGTTTATGATATACCAGCTACCGAATTGATAAACAGATTAGCCGATCAGCTTCGGAATGATAAGAAGATCCAGCCCCCACTCTGGGCTGCATATGTAAAAACCGGATCTCATGCTGAAAAAGTCCCTCAGGCAAAGGACTGGTGGTATACAAGATGTGCATCAATCTTGAGAAAAGTTTACCTTCATGGGCCAGAGGGAGTAGGTGATTTAAAGAGAGATTATGGAGGAAGAAAACGAATCGGGTATAATCTGGACCATCACAGAGATGCAGGCGGAGCTATAATTCGGAAAGCGTTGCAACAATTAGAGGCAGCAGGTTACATTTCCAAGAAAAAAGAGGGACGTATGATGACCGATGAAGGGATGAAGAAATTAGACAGATTGTCTACGGATATTCATAACGAAATAGTTAAGATCGCTCCTGAACTACAACGATACAGCTAATCAAGAGTGGGAAATTAGGATATATGTCGATACCTCAATCCCAGCAGCCAGATGATGATGAGGCTCGAAAACGCGAAGCTGAAGCAGTTGCGATGCGTCAACGTGCGCTTATGATATTGTTGGATCCATCAGCACGTCAGAGGTTAATGAATGTTAGAATGGTAAAGCCAGAACTTGCTCATGCTGTTGAAAATTACCTTTTAAATGCAGCGTCTGGAGGCAAGATTAATAGGGCATTGACAGACGAAGAACTAAAGCAAATATTGCGCAGTATCCAACAACCAAAGAGAGATTTTAAAATAAATAGGATATAAATTCCATAGTTGTGGATACTTCTTGTGGTTTCCAATACATAATTCGTAAATTCACATCTAAGGCCTGTCTTACTCTCTTTTCAAATCTATTCTATGTTGTTCGGTTTAGTTAACTATATTAAGTCTCTATATCGATTTCAGTTTTATGAAAGCGGCTGTATTCAGGGAATATGGCAAGGATCCCACACAGGTTGTAAAGATTGAAGACGTTGACATGCCTAAGCTGAAGCCAAACGAGGTTATGATTAAAGTTGAATTAGCGTCATATAATTATAATGACCTATGGGCGATATGGGGTGAGCCTGTAAAGACGCCTTTGCCACACATTTCTGGGAGCGATGTGGCTGGCATTGTAGTAGAAGTAGGCGAGGATATTACTAAATTTAAGCCCGGTGACAGAGTAGTGTCTCATTCAAATATGAGTTGCAGAGTGTGCGAAATGTGTACAGCAGGAAGGGAGTACGACTGTTCAGATAGAACAATCTGGGGATTCCAAACTGGTCCACTATGGGGAGGTTTTGCCCAATATACACATCTACCTGAAGTAAATGTTGCTAAAATCCCCGAAAATGTCTCCTTTGAATCAGCAGCTGCTATCTCGATGGTGGGGATGACCGCTTGGCATATGCTCGTGGGCAGAGCCATGATCAAACCTGCCCAAACTGTGTTGATCATGGGTGGTACAAGCGGCGTAGGAATGGCAGGGATTCAAATTGCCAAGCTCTACAATTGCACCGTGATAGCGACTGCAGGAAATAAGGAAAAGATGGAAAAGTGTATCGAAATTGGTGCCGATGACGTAGTAAATCATAGAGAATCTGATTGGTATAAAAAAGTAAGAGAAATTACTAAGAAAAAAGGAGTTGATGTTGTTTTCGAACATATTGGCAAAGCAACCTTCCCTCAAGAGGTGTCACTTTTGAAAACTGGAGGTACTCTTGTCGCGACAGGCGCGACAACTGGCTATGACTCTACTCTAGACCTAAGATACCTATTCTTTAAGGGGACAAATTTGTTAGGATCTACACAAGGAACAAAAGCTGAACTTGAAGAAGTAATTCATTGGACCAGTCGAGGCAGAATCAAACCATTGATTTCAACGGTATTACCATTTGATGAAATGGTTCAAGGCCATGTTATGATGGCTAAGGCAGAACAAATTGGAAAAATTTTGACTACACCACAGAAACTCTAATCTACATTATTTCCTTTGTTTGCTATTGTTTAGAACTATCTTATTTGTTCCCGGGATTAATCAGCGTTTTATTGATAAAGCTAAAAATCTAAGTGCTGATATAATTTGCTTCGATCTGGAAGACTCAGTTCCACAGGGAGAAAAACACATAGCAAGAAAGCTCATTAAAGAGAAGCTAAAGGAAAGGGAACATTTTAGACTCACTAACAACCTCTACGTACGGATAAATTCTCCCGATTCTGGAATCTGTTCAGAAGACATACTCTTATTGGTGCAACGAGGTCTCGACGGCATAATAGTGCCAAAGGTCAATGATGAAATTGAAATAGCCAATATCTGTTCCCATATTACGAATTTAGAGGAAAAGAAGGAGATCGAAAAAGGTCACATAAAATTAATGCCTTCCATAGAAACTGCCAAAGGGGTAGTGAATGCATATTCGATTGCTAAAGCTGATCCACGTATAAACGCCTTGGTTTTTGGGGTTTATGACTTCCTATACGATATGCGGCTTGACTATATTGACACTGATGGAAGTGGTTATATGTACGCACGCATGAAAATTCCTGTCGATGCAAGAGCAGCTGGCATTCTAGCAATAGACTCAGTATGGCAAAAGATCAACGACATCGTAGGGTTGAAAAGTGATGCCGTAACTGCCAAACGATTAGGATATTGTGGGAAAACTATAATTCATCCAAATCACATAGATCCTGTTAACGAAGTTTTTATGCCTAGCAAAATGCAGGTAGAATGGGCCACTAAAGTGGTAAAAGCATTAGAGCCAGTGATGTGCAAGGGAAAAGGCATGGGCGCAATTAAGTTAGAAGGAAAAATGCTCGACATTGTACACTACAAACACGCTAAAGCCATCTTGGACATAGCAGGTGCAGGTACGACTGTTTGTAAAGAAAATTCTGCTTTGGATATTTAGTTGAACTTAAGTTTTTGCCATGCGAAAAGTTTGACATATTTTCAATGAAAACAAACTCCCAGTACCAACAAGGAGGTCAAATCATAAAGAATAATGAGCCCCGATAAACAGTTAGCATTTGAAAACAAGGCTAGTTATTTGGTTAATAAGCTTTTGGCAATGGATAAGACAAGTTTTGTTTACTGGAATCATTGAACAAGTCGCGGAGGTCAAATCAATCTCCAAAGTCGGCAAGGCAGACAGGGCTGCTGCTATTGCCATATCGATAAGGCTTCAAAAAAAGACTATGCGGGATTTGAAAACCGGTGATAGTATAAGCATTAATGGTGTATGTTTAACGGCCCTGAAAATATCAAGAACTATTACCTTTGAATTAATAGATGAGACCGTAAATCGCACAAGTCTTGGCTTGATAAAGGTAGGTGACAAAGTAAATGTAGAAAGGAGTTTAAGGCTAAGCGACAGATTGGAAGGACATTTCTTGCTAGGCCACGTAGAAGGTGTAGGTTTGATCAAGAAGATAATAAAGTCCTTGACAGGAACTAAACTCTGGGTAAAGATCCAAAATAAAAAGCTAATGCCATGTATAGTTCCAAAAGGCTCAATAGCGGTGGATGGCGTAAGCCTTACTATAATAGAGATAGACGAGAAAAGGATGTTGTTCTCTGTGGGCCTGATTCCACATACTTTAAAGGCAACTACACTAGGATCAAAATCGGTTGGAGATAAAGTAAACATTGAAACGGACATCGTAGCCAGATATTTGGCAAAGCAACTACCAAGAAAGTAGTAATAACCAACGCTTTAGTAAACTATATAATTAATTTGAGCTGCAAACTATATACTTGAGCTCGATTGAAGGGGCGATACTAGCTCTAAAAGACGGGAGATTCGTCTTGGTTCATGATGAAGCAGGGCGTGAAGATGAAATTGATCTTGTTATAGCCGCTGAGAAAGTCACGCCACATCACATAGCTATTTTAAGAAGGGTTGCAGGGGGTCTCATCTGCCTTGCTGTCGGGAATGAAATTGCAGCTAAATTGGGACTCGTTTTTATGCATGACATGATGCAAGATTTTTCGAGGATCAATCCGATTTTCAATAAATTAGCCTTCGGAAAGGCACCCTATGGCGACATGCCTAGCTTTTCGATTTCAGTTAATCACCGGAGTACGCACACTGGAATCACTGATACGGATAGAGCAGTGACAATCAGAAAGATGGCCGAGGTGTGCAAAAAAATCAATTCAACAGGTGTGGAAGATTTTTCAGAAAATTTCCGTTCGCCCGGTCACGTGCCAATTCTCATTGCCTCGGAGAAGTTGCTTGCTGGTAGAACTGGCCACACTGAGCTATGCATTCACCTAATGAACTTGGCAGGACTAGCTCCAGCAGTAACGGTTTGTGAGATGTTAGACTCTAAGACGTACAAGGCCTTATCAATAGATAAAGCAATGAAATATGCATTTAAGAATAATATTCCCCTGCTTGAATCAAATCAAATCAGGAGCTACGTATACCAGAACGTCCATTAGGGTGATATTGGTTCTATTTGGATCACGTTAGGCTAGGCATTATAGTATCAGAATTTAACAAGGAGATTACCTTTGTCATGCTTGACAATGCGAAGAAGCAAGCTGAAAAAATGGAGGCACTGATATCTCACATATGCTACGTTCCTGGTTCATTCGACATGCCCCTTATACTAAAAGAACTTCTGAGAAAAGAAGATGTTGATGCGGTGGTTACATTGGGGACAGTAATCAAAGGAGAGACCAAACACGACGAAATAGTAGCAGAAAATGCTGCTAGATTGATTGCAGACTTGTCTGTTGAGCATGGAAAGCCGGTCGCACTGGGAATAACCGGTCCAGGTATAACCTTCGAACAAGCAATGAATAGGGCGGAGATTGTACCCGTTAGGGCAGTAGTTAGCGCGGTAGAGATGACAGATAGACTTAGGAAAATGAAAGAAAATAAATCGGCTGGAGAACAAAAATAGTAGATTGACCATACAACTCACAGTTATCAAAATCGAGGGATACGGTCCCTGGACCATCACACTTGGGAGCGACAGAGAAGCTAAACTACAAATCCTGCAAGCTGGTTTTTATCGTGACCTGCAAAAACTGTTTTCTGACAGAGACTGTCTCGTTTATGCAAACAGATTTGATGAGTATTTTGCAATTACAAATGGTCTTTCAGTAAGACACCATGTAGAGATCAAAAGTGAATTATCTCGGATTTATGAAAACTTAACAACTTCAATGGCAATTGGGAGTGGAACGACTCCATATCAAGCAAATTTGGAAGCGTACAAAAACAGGGAGATTATGAAACAGGGTACTCACAATGACAGGATTATTGCTAGAGATGGTGTGTTATTAACAAGATCAAATTTGACGTTAAACATTGACGACTATATTGTATTACTTCACATAGACATAAGTAATTCTTCGAACATGAGTTCCAAAATGTCTCCCTATGAGATCACTTGTATGGTTTCCAAAATTTATTGCAGACTAGCTGAGGAATTTCTAAAGAAAGAAGCTTTGACTTTCTACCTCGGGGGAGATAACTTCATGGTCGTGTCAAATGCTACAACTAAGCAAGAGATACAAAAGACTATCAAAGAGGTCTCTAATGGTTTGAATGTCAGACTAAATTGTGGGATTGGAATAGGAAGGACCGGAAGACAAGCAGCAAGTGCAGCTACCAAGGCGCTGGATACAATTAGAGATCTTCGGCAAACTGGAAAGGATATACCGGTGTATGAAGTCAGTTGTCTATAATCTTCAAGAATGCAAGCCTGCTAGTTGGAAAAGAGCTATTCTATGTTCCACGTGGTTACCTAGAGGTGGGACACGAAGGCATAATTAAGGAGGCAAAACATGGAATTTATCAGAGTGCTGGAAGGAAAGTAGATAGACGTACAGTATTTGACGCGGAGGGATTTCTGTTAATTCCTGGCATGATAAACGCTCATACACACATTGGGGATTCGATCGGAAAGGATATAGATGTAGATTCAGGGCTTGATGAGCGAGTACATCCAATATTTGGAACAAAACAAAGAATATTACAAAGTAAACCGGACCACTTAAGAATTTTCATAAGGAGTTCTGCGTTGAGAATGATCAAAAACGGGATAACTGCCTTTGGGGATTTTCGTGAGGGAGGACTAGAGGGGATCAAATTATTAAATGATGCAATTTCCGATTTACCAATTAAGTATCGAATATTTGGTCGAATAGAACATTACACAAGTATGAGCTCTCCTAAAAGGAGCCCAAAAGGACTTTCTATCAATGAATTGCAGACGACTTCTGCTGTTTTAGGAATATCCAACGGCCTAGGTCTCAGTGGAGCAAATGAAAATAGCAATGAAGCACTCTGTCAATATAGAAAATTAATCACCGCAAAGAATAGCAATATGTCTAAAGTCAGAGATAGAAACACAAAGCTACTAGTAGCTGTTCACGCTGCAGAATCTAAAAAAACCGCGGATTTTTCAAAGATCCATACTAGCCAGACAGAAGTCTCCCGCATCATGAAATACTTAAAGCCTGATATTCTTGTACACATGACGAATGCTACTGAAAAAGACATTTCAATCGCCTCCAAAAATCAAACTGGAATAATAGTCTGTCCTAGAGCAAATGGTGTACTAGGAGCTGGTATCCCGCCGGTGGCGAAGATGCTAGACCACGGTTGCCTTGTTGGTATTGGTAGCGACAACGTTATGTTGAACTCTCCAGATATTTTACGGGAGTTAGACTACATCTGGAAGGCATCGCGTTCTGTTGAAAAACGATTCTTGAAACCCAAAGAAACATTAAAAATGGCTACCACCAATAATGCCAAGATACTTCGGCTAAACTCGGGGTATCTAGATTCTGGGCGGGATGCTGACATTCTTTTCGTCGATAAGAGTCATCTCGACCTATACCCCATGCATGATCCAATTGCTTCCATAATTCATAGGCTTACTTCAGATTCGATCAAAGCTGTCATGATTGACGGTAAATTTGTAGATGGAGCACTGCTTTGAGAATAACGGTGAATGCTGCAATGACAGTTGACGGAAAAATTGCAACCGTATCTGGGAATTCCAAAATTTCTTCCAAAGAAGATCTAGTGAGGGTTCACAAGCTTCGCTCAAAATCTGATGCAATCATGGTAGGAATTTCAACAGTTCTAATTGACAATCCCTTGCTTACGGTAAGGCTAACAAAGTATAAACAAAAAGATCCATCTAGAGTGATTATCGACAGCTGTGGTAGAATTCCATTAGATTCAAAAATTTTGAAAACTGCATCTAGGATCGAAACAATAATATTCGTATCCGAGGGTGCGCAAAAACAAAAAATCCAGAGTCTCAAGGATAGAGGCGCTAAAGTAATTGTCGCCGGAAGGAAAAATGTTGACTTGATAAAGGCATTATTTTATTTGAAGAAGATGGGGTTTAAACATATACTTGCTGAGGGTGGCGGAGAATTAAATTGGTCTCTGCTGAATTTAGGCGTGGTCGACAAGCTGATAGTGACAATTGCCCCCATCATAGTTGGAGGTAGAACGTCAACTACGTTAGTAGAGGGGTGCGGATACGGAACAATCTCTGACGGGATAAAAATGGAATTGAATAAAGTTTATAGACAAAACCATGGCGAATTAGTTGTGGCCTATAGTCTTAATAGGTTTGATATCTGAACTTGTATCTGGGTATCCACCATAAGTCTTGTGTTAATACTTGGACACGCGAGAATAAAACCGCAAAACCCGGCTTGAAACAGGCCATGTGTGAATTGGCTATTTAGCTGTAATTGCCAAATGGCGGTTGATGTCATATCGCCATTCTATACTTTAAAAGATCCAAACTTGGTTAATTCCAGGTCACAAATGTACTAGCAGTTTTGATTTTTGCATCCTATGATCTTCTATTCAATCACTTTTTCTCGTATCATTATTTATCTGTTTATATTTTTGTCTTAGCAGCAAGTCGAGGCAGTTTCCAACGGCTAGCCCACTTTGCTAATTCTCGTAAGACTATACCAAGTTCTTTAGCCCTAACAGTTAAGCTATACTCCACTTTAGGTGGGATTTCAGCATAAATTTTCTTAGAAACAAGGCCTTCACGTTCTAGTTCTAACAATCTGTCGGCCAAAACTGTACTGCTAATCCCTGGCAACAGGGTCTTGAATTCATTGAATCTTATTACCTCCTTCGTACAAAGGTTTTTTAATATTAACAGGGACCACCTTCGTCCTAATACTTCCCAAATACTTGCTACCTCGACAGTCTCGTTCTCTAATTCTTTAGATGAGGCTGATACCATTTAGTATCAGAATACTCCTGAGTAATATTTAACTACTTGGTTTTGCGTACAAGTAAAATTGTCTGCAGATCACACTCCAGTGAGATAGATACGCATGATAAAATAATNNNNGTTATTTCTATGCAAAAAATGCATGACAATCAGGTTAACTAATGTAAGCGAACTTGTACTAATTAGTATATCTTCAGGCAATAACCAAGACTATACTGACTTATCTTGGAACTGTTAGCGAGAATTAATTTTTTATGATAGTACAAACTATAGTTTCAGTTTGCCAGGGTTTATTCGAAATTTACATACAGCGAGAGATCAGAGGATCTAACCATTTAATTAATTTCAGACTCAAATTGGCCTTAATTCAATAGTAATACCTGGAATTAGAAATAGGTTCGCTCTAAAAATAGAGATGGTTGAAATAGGAATTACTATGTTGGGACATGGTAGTGAACGATAAGTTTACTCCCAGGAGTTGCTAAAATCCAACTTTCATCGATTGTGATTCATATTGTGCTAGCTATATTCTACTGATTTCTTGATATATCAGCAGTGATTTGTTCAATTTTGAAACGAAGTGCCTCTTTTACTCGGCCATTATCGACCATGTTAAGAGGTCCCTTACAATTGGTACACTTAAAGAACAGCTCTACAGCTTCGTCAAACTTAAGTCTCTGGCACTCCTTATTTCCACAATGGTAAAATTCAGAAGATTCTTCATACTCCAAACGAATTTGCAAACGATCTAGGATTTTTTTCTTTTGATTATCTATAAAATACTTGATCTTTTTTCGCCCTCCACCTGTAAACAAACCATCCTTTCTTTTCATCCTTGACTCTTATCCCAGTTATTAGGGCCTTCCCAAACATATCATAAAGGACTTTTCGAATTATATTGATCCGTAAACCAGTTGCGCTCGCTATCTCTTCATCTGTTGCGTCGTCAGTATTTAAAAGCCCTCGAGCAACCTTTAGATATTCCTCGCCTCCAATAAGGCCTGCAATTTTAACGAAAGAATCTTCATATTCAACTGAACGCATATACATTGTTACTAATCGCTATTTTTGGATATATAGTTAGCGATAAGGTTCCGTGGCCATCAGAATCGCCTACTCATATATAACCTTTTAACGGATACGTATTCCGAATATCCGAGTTAAACCAAGAAAAAGGTACTATGGTGTGCAGCCACTAAGAAAATAAAATTCTAAGATTAGCTTTGGCTGTACCTCGAGCAAAAGTATTGAAAAGCATTGAGAATAGGTTTGTTGACCTCTACTTGGTCTCCGTGATAAAGGTTCGCGAGGATTAGTTATGTAATTTATCGCACACGAAATGCTAATACGATTGGCTAGCATATTGAGTGTAGTAACGATGGTTGAAAATAATAATTTATCAGAAAAGAAATTACGTGGATCTGGAGGGTATGTGTTGGCTAAAATCACCGAGGCTGAACAGAAGAAAGGAAACCTAGGTGGACCAGATCTTTTTCTTGCCGGCGTAGGTAGACTGAGCGAGGACCGGTTTTCGAAATACTATTGTAACAAATGTGAAAAGGAATTTCCAGGCTGCCCCAGAATTGATTATGAAACACCCAATGAAGACTTGGGCGAGGGAATAAGATTACTCGAGACTGGCGAGTACAAATGTGCTGGATGTAATAACACGATATCCCAATATCGAAAGTTTAGTTCTCCAGAAGCATCCATAGACACCTCTGGCCCAGAGATACAACACCAAGCCTCATATGACGAAGGAGAGCGGAGCGCAGCAGTATCCTCTCCAGAATTGGGTGCAACAACTACTTTGAATCATCATGCGTATTCGCCTACTAGTAAGGGTGCAGGCGTAGTTAAATCATCTGTAGGTAACGGAGGGAGGTTGGAGGGATTTGTTCCAATTCAATCCCTAATAGGCATGCCAGCGTACGATAGCGAAGCTATGTTGATAGGTACGGTTTTAGAACTGGGGCTGCGTAAAGCATCTAATGGCAAAATGGATCTAAGCATGAAAATTCGCACTGACAATGACCTTTCCAATCGTTCTACCGAAGTTTTGTGGGAGAACATTTCTAAGATTGGGGATGTGGTACTACTGAGTACGAAACCATCATCTGTAAATGATATCCTTCCCAAGTGTTCATCATGTGGACATGAAAATGAAGAGGCGGCCATTTTTTGTGAAGAATGTGGAAAGAAACTGATTTAAAACAGTAGGCTTATCCTAACATCCAGAGTCCTCACGCCTTTTCCTTCTTCCAATACTAGCAGCGGATTTATATCTATTTCTCCAATGTCAGGAAAATCAGTTACTAGTTGGGAGAGAAGTTGCAAACTATCGACTATGGCATTGATGTCTGATGGTTTTTCACCCCTTACACCCTTCAAGAGGCTAAGCGCTTTTATCGAGTGAACCATTTGAGTTGCCTCTTCAGCATTCAAAGGGGCTAACCTGAAAACAACATCTTTGAGAATTTCTACATATACACCTCCAAGGCCAACCATGACTATCGGGCCGAATAATGGATCTTGTTTGGAACCAAGAATTATTTCTTTGCCATTTTTCACCATCTCCTGAACCAGTACTCCTTTAATGTTTGCAGAAGGCTTGTACTTTTTGGCATTTTGAATTATGGTATTAAATGCGGCTTTGACCTCATCCTCAGTAGAAAGCCCAACCTTCACCCCTCCTGCATCAGACTTATGAATAATATCTTGGGATGAAACCTTTAGTACTACAGGATAACCTAGTGTGTTGGAGGCCTGTGTGCATTCCTGCTCACTTTTGCAGAGTACTATTTTTGGCGGTTTGAATCCATACGCTCCAAGAACTTCATATCCTTCATCTTCTGTAAGATTTTTTCTGCCAGATTTTCTAACAATGTCAAAGATTCTCTTCACCTTATCCTTATCCGCTGTGATTGCCTTCGATTTTCCGGCTGGCCTTGTTATCCAGTTCTTAAATCGGTACATAGATTTGAGCGTGCGGATGGCTGATTCAGCATACATAAAGTGTGGAATCCCTCCTTCAGAGAGAATTTCCTTATTTTCGCTACCCTCAGCAAGGCCCATCAAAGCTGCTAAAACCGGTTTTCCGTAGCTCTTTGAAATTTTGACAATCGTCCTAGCCAGATCATTATAATCAAGGGTAGCTGAAGGTGTACACATAACAACAACAGAACCAACAGTCGAATTTGCCATCACTTCGCTAAGAACACTTTCAAACCGAGCAAAATCTGCATCTCCCACAATATCAACCGGGTTCCTCGAAGATCCGTGTGGAGGAATAACGTTTGCAATAGCTTCTTTTGAAGAGGATAGATCGGCCATCTTCAGTCCATATCTTGAACATGCATCAGTTGAGATAATAGCGGGCCCTCCTGCATTAGATACAATTACTACACCGCTATTCTCTGAAGGCATTGGTTGCTTTGAAAACGCAGTTGCGAGCTCAAAGAGCTCCTGCATTGTATCCACCCTAATTACACCTGTTTGAACAAAAAGCGCATCATAAACCTCATCAGCGCCCATCAGCGCACCAGTGTGGGAGATTGCGGCCTTGGCACCCTCCGGAGTTCTACCTGCCTTTAATATTATGATCGGTTTTCTTTCCTCAGTAACAATTCTTTTCGCGATATTCATGAACCGCCTCCCATCGTGAATATCTTCTAAATACATCACGATAACCTTGGTTTCCTCGTCATCAGCTAAAAGTTCGAGGATGTCATTTTCATCCATATCAACCTTGTTTCCCATACTTATGACCTTTGAGAACCCGATACCCTGTCCGATTGCATCTTCTACAGTTGCAGCGCAGATTGCGCCACTTTGGGATAAAAGAGCTATTCGACCATGCCTTGGTGTAAATTTTAAGAATGTGAGGTTCATTATGTTGTTGGCTGAAAGGCTCATAATTCCAAGACAATTGGGGCCAATGATCCTAGTTCCATGCCTTTTCGCAATTGAACCAATGTCTCTTTCCAAGCTCGCACCCCGCTCATCAACTTCTTTGAATCCAGCTGTGACGATAATCGCGCCTTTTATTTTTTTTCTGCCTACCTCTTCCATTACTGATGGGACAACTCTGTTAGGGGTCGCGACAACGGCCAGATCGATTTCGTCTTGTACATCCAGGACAGACTTGTAGGCGGGGATACCCATCACGGTAGGACTGGACGGATTAATCGGATAAATGTTGCCTTTGTATCCATTCATGATATTGGATAATATAGCTCTGCCCACTCCTGCCTTTTCAGACGCACCGATAATTGCAATTGATCTAGGCGATAGGAAAACTTGCTTCTCATCTTTGCTCAGTGAAGAAGATGAAGACATATAGAAAATAGAAAAATGTCAACATGGTTATAAATATATGTAGCTTCACAAATTATTTGGCACCCATAAGAACATTAAAACCCTCAGAAACCTAAAGCATTTAATCTCTTTTTACGAATTTCAATATGTTGAATGAGAGTATCAACGCTATAATAGATTCTGGAATGAAATATCTCATTGCTGACCTTCAAAAACTAATTAGACAGCCCAGTATATCAGCCAAGAATGAAGGAATGAACGACTGCGCCCGTCTAGTGGCTCAGCTCATGGAAAACGCTGGTCTTCAAACAGAACTCTTAACACTTGATAAACAAGGAGATAACAAGAAAAAAGATATACCACCAGTTGTATTCGGTGAGGTGAGATCAAAGGCTCACCCTAATTCTAAGACTTTGCTATTTTATAATCACTATGATGTCCAACCTGTAGAACCAGTGGAACTCTGGAAGGAAGATCCGTTTAGCGGGAAAGTCAAAGGGGACAGGATTTATGGCAGGGGTTCAACAGATGACAAGGGTGAATTAATAACTCGCGTCAAGGCGGTGGAATTTTTATTGAAAAAGTATGGCGATCTGCCATGTAACATAAAATTCGTCGTAGAAGGGGAAGAAGAAATAGGCAGTGTTCACATCAGAAAATATCTTCTCAAATATAAACATAAATTTGCATCTGATAACGTGATCTGGGAGTTCGGATATGTCGATAGTAGTGGCAGACCAATTATAAGCCTAGGAATGAAGGGGCTACTTTATGTGGAGCTGGTTGCAAAGGGTCCCTTTCGTGATGTCCACTCTAGTTTGGCTGTTCTGATTGAAAACCCAGCCTGGCGACTGGTCCAAGCACTAAGCTCGCTGAGAAGCAAAAATGGAAAGATATTGATCGAAGATTGGTACAAGGAGGTACAGCAATTCACACGAGAGGAATTAGAACTCGTTTCAAACGAACCTTTTGATGAACAAGAATTCAGGGAACAATATGGCCAAGAGAAATTCGTGAACAACATACGGGGTAACGAGACAAAGAAAGCACTGGTGGGTATGCCAACGTGCAATATTGCTGGCCTAATTTCAGGATATACAGGCAAGGGACCCAAAACCATTCTACCCTCTACAGCCCTGGCTAAACTTGATTTTAGGTTAGTGCCAGACATGGATCCTAAGACCCAATTCAATCGGTTAAAGACTCATTTGGAAAGAAACGGTTTTGGTGATCTAATTGAAATAGGATTTATTCATGGAGAACGACCATACAGAACGCCTATTGGGAATCCAATGTTAACACTAGTAAAGGATTCTGCAGCTGAAGCATTTGGAACGAATCCAATCATTAGTATATCATCTTCTGGAACCGGACCCATGCATTCTTTCGCAACCATACTTTCAGCTCCTTGTGTTTCTGTCGGAAGCACTTACATTTTTTCTCGAATGCATTCGCCAAATGAGTTCGCAAGAATAGATTTACTAAATAAGGCAACTAAGTGTATGGCCAACATCATCGAAAGATTTGGTTCAGTAAGGAAGTAGAAGAGTCTAACGGATCCAATACTGTAATGGCCTTATGACCTTCGTTTGTTGGGACAATACCATCAGTCATATCGCTTGATCATAAAGAAATAAGCGAATTTGAAAACCCTTAGTGAGGCCGATGACATACACGGTCATCCAAACATTTGAAGAATTTAAGTGAAGGTATAATATAGGGTGAAAGGCAGGGCCTAAAGTCCTTGCATTTGGTATTTAACAATGAAATTATGAATGTAGTACTTGGTAATGCCCTTTTAAAGCTTAATTATGACATCGGATCCTATTTTAGGAGATACTGCGGTTGCCATATAGATTAGATGATGGTAAAATTGAACCCTTATCCTTTACAGCAGATGAGATCGTGCAAAAGCTAAAAGATGACAGAATCAAGTTTCTTGACTTGCAATTTACAGGACTTACTGGAAGATTTCATCATACAACCATGACCGCGAAAATGTTGCATAGAGAGGACTTTGAAGAAGGTCTACCAAAATTAGACGGGTCCTCCATACGTGGTTTTACAGAAATTCATGAATCCGATTTGATCCTTAAGCCTGATCCATCAACGTACGCCACCATCCCATGGATCGAAAAAGATACTACCGCAAGGCTCATTTGTGATATTGTGACCGGCGGCTCTGAAAGAAATCCATTTCCACGAGACCCTAGAGGCATAGCAACTAAGGCAGCTAACTACGTACAGGAAATGGGCTACGAAACCTCTTTTTGGGGCCCCGAGGTCGAATTCTTTGTATTTGACAAACTTGAGGCCAACACTATGACGCCTTACCATGGACAGAGTTACAGAATAACTTCAAAGGAAGCACCATGGTCTACCGAAGGTGTAGGATATTCACTTAGGTTGAAAGAAGGATATCTTCCAAGCGCTCCTGGTGATACTCTTATGGATTATAGAAATGAGTGTGTTGATGTTTTAGGAAACGATTTCGGGATAATATGTGATACTCATCATCATGAAGTGGCGACCGCGGGTCAATGTGAAATTGACATCAGATATGACACGCTTGTGAATGCAGCTGATTCTGTTCAGAGTTACAAGTATGTAGTTAAGAATATTGCAAAAAAATACGAAATGGTTGCAACTATGATGCCGAAGCCAATCGCTCTTGATAATGGATCCGGCATGCACGTAAACGTCAGCTTATGGGACAAAGAAAAGAATCTTTTTTTTGACGAGACAGACGATTATGCAGAAATATCAGAAACTGCACGATATTTCGGAGGTGGAATAATTGAACACGCAAATGCACTAGCTGCCATTGTAGCTCCCACAACTAACTCCTATAGAAGGTTAGTGCCAGGATATGAAGCACCCGTATATGTTGCGTGGAGCAAGGGGAACAGATCCGCAATTATTAGAATCCCCGCCCATTATAAGGGAAGCAAATTTGCACCCATGAAAAGAATCGAGTTCAGAGCTCCTGATCCTTCCTGCAATCCTTATTTTGCATTCTCGGCGATAGTTGCAGCTGGGATAGACGGCATTATCAAAAAGAAGCCTCTTGGTGACGCTATTGATGAAGATATCTTCAAGATGAGTCCACATAGGCGTAGGCAGCTCGGAGTTAAGCAGTTGCCTGCAAGCTTGAGAGAAGCCTACGAGGCATTAGAGTGCGACAGAAATTTCCTTAAGCAGATTTTTGATGATGACGCCATCGACAGTATAATCGAACATGAACTCAGAGAATTTAATGAAGTTGCAATTAGGCCACATCCACACGAGTTTTCTATGTATGCAGATGTATAGAACTTGCTATGTATAGGCCTAGATTGTCTCACTATTAGCGTGTTTATTGTTTACTATTTTGCGATGTGAATATGACATGACAACCCACAGCGAGTTCATGCATTTCTACAAACTATGTATAGAGCAGTCTTGCGTCTATCAAGTATTCTCATTGTTTACTCTGTGATGCCGAATAAACAATATGGTGCTTTATTGTGGGTCTACACCAATCATGAACTTCAATGACTGAAAATAAACATACGTCCTCAAACTACCTGAGGGCCGCTCGTTCAGCCGACTCTGTCTTAGTGGCAATGTCGCGCTTCAAGGATACGATCTGCTCTTCTTTCCTCGATTTCAAAACAGGCATCAGCTCCGTTTCCAGAATGTGTGGTAATGTACGGATTTTATTTTCTACAATATCCCTCATCTGCTCCAAATTTTTAGCACGAATTTTTAGCATAAGATCAAAAGTGCCGTGCATCTCATGAACCTCAAGTACCTCGTCAACAAGAGAAAGATCAATGATAACGCTCTCTACGGAGCCAGGATCTGTATTTATGCCCATAAATGCCAGATGATCATATCCAAGCCGATCGTTATCTACTGAAAGAGTGAACTTGTTTATTATTCCTGCGTCCACCATTCTACGAACCCTCATGTGTATAGTGGCATCAGATACTCCAATTTGTTTAGCTATCTCCACGAATGGAGTGGATGAATCTTCGCCTAACTTGTCTAAAATCTTTAGGTTTATGTCATCTAATATTTCATAGTCGAACTGCAAGTAGTAAAAATTTACCAACTGCCTGTTATATACTTTTATCGAAATGGGAATAGGAATAGATATAAAAATTCCCGACGTACGATCTATGACTACATTTAATTACTGCGTATCCATTTAAATATCCTTTTTTGACAATAATAATAAGGCAGACTCATAATGAAACCCAATAATTTTGCCATGAAAGACTGGCATTTAGAACACGTAGAAAAGATAGTCATCCGCTATATCAAGGGCTTATCGCCCGATGCTTCGTCATTCGAGAAGCGTAATTTTAAAAAATACAGTACCATCTCTAGCTGCGCAAAGCAAATAGACTATGACATTAAACATGGTGTAACAATTGAGGAGGTTTTGGCTGTCATGCAAAGAATTCGGCATGATCAAGCCTTTTCTGATTTGCGACAAAATCCAGAAACGATGCAACGCCTAGATGAGTTAGAAAGGCAGGTCTGTGCCCCAAGGAAACTCGCTACTTGGTAAGTGTTACCCGACGTTCATGACTAGTGATCCTAAATTATTAGGGGATTCTGATATTGGCAGAATGTGCACCCTTAAATCCCTAGTTATGGCAGATAATAATCTTCTGAGATGCGCCGAATGTTCAAATTTTTCCACCCAAAATGTTTAGAATATATTCATTTTTGAATCATAAATACCGTCATGGGTCGTCATAGTCAATCAGGCTAAGATAATCTTTTGCACCTCTAACGATGAAATGGGAGCAGGTCTATCGATTAGTGGAGGCCAATCAAGCTACTTTTCTTTTATGCAATTCGTTCAGACTACCATTCGTATTCTACGACCGGTCTCCATTAATTTTTTATTTTGGTCATCTTAACGATTAGTGGGATAGGTAAGATTTCATCTTACTATTGAGCGCTCTGCTGTGGCTATCAAACTTTCTTAATCTGACTTTATTTTGTCCAGTCCCAGATCACTTGTGCTGTGGGTGTTCACTTTCTGCCTCGCGATAATCTTTCAAAATAATGCAAAATGTCTTCTTGTTTTATTTTCCTGAAAGTCTTTTTAGTTTTTGTTAAATTTAATAGCTCGCCATGATCCCCCATATGCCTGTGCGATAATTATCTGATAAGGGAGATTCTGCAATTATAGGTTGAATATAATTACATTTGACCAGGCTACCTGTTCACAGGCGTCAATGTCAGGCTTATTCTGGTGAGACTGCTACAACATCATTTTGATTCCTTCATTTGCTATAAAAGAGGACAAACAGAATGTTGTGATTGAAACAAGTGCAAGACTCATTTTTATTACAATTATATTGGATAAGCTAGATAGACGTATGCATGACCCCGGATATTGACGAATATATCCTGCTTACAATCTACCCATCAGCAGTTATTTTTGGTCTAGGCTTTTTGGCAAGAAAGGCACGATTTGGGGAAATTCTAAAATATGCTCTTCAAGGTTGTGCCAGCATCACATTTTCGATCTTATATTTTTTCATCGTTCCTGACGGAGGTGCGCAAGGATTATCTATAGTACTTTTCATCTTTGGTGCCCTATTATTATTCTTGGCACGAAAACATATTATCCATCCAGAGATACAAGACCATAAGACAGAATCTGCCAAATCCACTGGCCAATCATGAAGGTACTCATTGTCGGTTCAAGATCGTAATTTGGTTACAGTAATTAATTTTCATCGGGCGAGAGAAGCAAGTCTGTGTTTTACAGTTTAATTATACTTTAAACATTTAATCGTTGCTTAATGCAATGATCACATAGTTGAACTATGAGGGCTCTGGTCAGGGTTTTTCATGAGGAATTTTTTTATAAAGTTTAGATTGCCAGCCAGAGATAGCCCTTTTACCTTGGAGTTGAGCTTTAAGTGCAGTTTAGACCAGCTGGTCGAAATCTAGAAATCGGGCAAATTTCTATGATGTCAACTATGAAGAATACATCACCAAATCGACATTTGTTACGGCTGACTAATTCTCTGTCAACGATTTATGTATATATGTATGTATGAAAAGGTTTTAATTCGATCTTACATCCAGCTACTTTAAGAATAATCATGTTCCTAAGTCGCCGCAGGCTCATTCTCGTTGCGGTTATCGCAGCTGTTGCAATCGCAATAGTTCTTCTCCCTTTGATTCTAACAATTACTCTTCCAAAAGATCTTAATAGAGTCTCAGTTGGTGTAAGCAGTGTAAAGATTCTTAACGTGACAGACAACAGTTTGATAAACTTAAATGTAGCTTTTAATATTCATAATCCGACAGATACCACTCTAACTACATCTGGGATCGATTACCAACTATTTGCCGATGGAGTTCCCATTGGTGAAGGCTCACTTTCCTACGCGGACGTCCCAGTAAACGGGAGACCCCAACTGCTGTCTGGTTCAACAATCACAATTCTATCACAATTACCAGTTGTAAATTCTCACTCTAATGCACAAATCTTCAAATCAATACAAACTCCATCGTTATTCAAGCAGATCAAATGGAGAGTCGACGGCTCCACTGACCTAGAATCAGGTTTCAGTTCTGCCTCAAAACAATTTAGCGCAGCGGTATCGACTAATTCAACCTAGAGACAGGGTCCATTAGTGGCTGACGTACGATAAAGAGGCTCACAGAGCGGAAGCTTATTCCAACTTTTCTCAAATTGGAGGTCAAAGGCTGCTCGAATTTTGTAGTTATGTTTGTACTAATCGCTTTTCTATCAATATCATTCAGACCCACAACACACTCTCCAATGTACATGCCAGGCCAAATTTTATAGAATTATCCACATAGACGGTCCAAACAAGTATCAAAATGAATTTCCCATTGCCTGTCGAGATTGCAAGAACCATTTTTAAGAAATATCGATGCGGTCACCGGGATTTGAACTCCCGCTCTACCTTATAAAAGTAAAGTCCCGGGTTACGGGCTAGCCTCGTATTCACAGATCGGAGATACTTGGAAGGCCAGTGTCCTAACCAAACTAGACGATGACCGCATTTGTGCATCGATATAGCGAGAAGACCTAGATATTAAATCTTAGCGATTTGAGCGGTAGAAAGTATATTCACTGTTTTTCGCGGAATATGTAATTTAGAAGCATGTCAACTGCTTTACTTTTTGCCCTTTTTTTATAGTATTTTGAATTTTTTCTGGGAGCCTCCAATATCTTTTCTTGTTCGACAACTTCAATAGATCTGTCGTCCGGTGCACCATCAAATTGAACTCGATATCCTTTAAGCTTTGATTCTACTAGGGAGTCGTAAATATCTCTAAGCCAGAAAGGGCATATAAAGTACATGTGGGGCGGGTTAGCCCTGGGTTTAATCATACGTATAGCTAAATCGAAAATCTCTGAGATATTCTTTGGGCCTGAATCAATTCTGATTGTATCTTGGTCAACACCTTCTTGGATTAATACATCTCTCGCCAATTTCCCGACATCCAAGGTTGAAATGATGACTACTCTGGTGTCGTTTTTGTCTGGTTTTGAACTTTTAATAAGTTTGATTGTGTTTAGGCAGGTCTTCACTCGCTCATGAATATGTATAGGTAGATGTTGCGCCTCTGAATCTTTGGTTCTCTGATTGGCGTAAAGCATAATCAGATTTCCCTCGGTGAATTTTTCCTCCGACATGCCTACTCAACTACCTAGCTCCAAGATTCGACCTTATATATCATATGGAAAACAATAGTCTTCCGAAAGAGAAAGAATTGATCAGTACAGGAACAAATACCGCGATTCAAAACGGTCACACGCATCTTCCCTTACCGGAGTTGACTGCTTCTTATTGCACATACTCCTGATCTTAATACCATGCACAAGATTTGAATTAATGCTCTTTATGAGACTTAACTTTTTTTAATTATGTCAACGTTTGCTTGGAACATATAGCTTGGAGACTCTGTTAACAGACTTAAAAAATGAGTTGTTTAATGCAGTTGCACAATCGATAAAGGATGATGCTCAAATAGCAATAGCTTTTTCTGGTGGTATAGATAGTACCCTGCTTGCACAAATATGTAAAAAGATTGGCATAAAGGTTACTTTGCTAACCGTGGGATTCCATGGGTCTCAGGACATACAATTTTCTGAAGTTATTGCTCAAAAGCTAGCCTTGCCTCACAAGATCAAGGAATTGAATAGACAAGATTTCCAAAAAAAACAGGAATATATATATAACAAAGTGGAATGTCGAAATATTTCCCATCTTGAGAATTGTATAGCTTTTTTGTATATTGGAATTCTCGCCAAGGAGGCAGATGTGGTGTCAATTCTAACTGCAAATGGATGTGACGAACTTTTCTGTGGCTACGATCGATTCAGATCAGTTTACGAGCTTGGCAGTGCACAAATTAAACATCTAATCATTGAAAAGATTACAAATGAACTTCATTTGATGAATGAGGTACAAATAGCAACGTCGGAATTGGGTATAAAAATAAAGCAGCCCTTCTTATCTGAGAAATTTAGATCATTTGCTATGCATATTCCGATTGAAAATAAGATCAAGGGTTGCAATGACCTGATCCGCAAGCACATATTAAGAGAGGTTGCTTTGTCGATCGGTGTTCCCGGTGATTCAGCAACGAGGCCCAAAAAAGCATTGCAATATGGCACACTAATACATAAAAATTTCCGACCGATGTAGAGGAAAGTATGTTATGGCTATTTCAAATCTTTCGTTTGAAATATCTGTCTCTTACCGCCCGTACTTTTTCTGCGACATTGGCAATTATTTGTGGGGATGCTCCCAAGTGGTTACTTGGTTTGAAGATAAATCTCAGCTCTGATGAGGTAAGTAACTTTGCAAGCTTTTGGTCTTTCTTTATGGCATCACGCAAGTGTTCTCCTCTTTCCAAGGCGGAAAAAGCTACTCTTTGAATATCCCTATACGCTTCGATTCTAGAGACTCCCTTCCTGACTAGCCCATCAAGAACGAATTCTGAAAATATCTGACCTCCACTAAGATTTAAATTTGAGGTTACTTTTTGGGTATCAACCTTCAGTCCTTCCGTAACTAAAATCATTGAATTTAACATTTCGTCTAGCAAAATTGCACCCATCGGGATTGTGAATCGCTCGTTTGCGGAATTAGATAAATCTCGTTCATGCCACAATGGTATATTCTCCAACGATACGTCAACTAGAGACTTGAGGATACGAGAGAGCGAAGAAACCCGTTCACTCTTAATTGGATTGCGCTTTATAGGTACAGCACTACTTCCCATTTGTCCTCTTCTAAAGGGTTCTGAAATTTCACCCAACTCAGTCCTCTGCAAATTCCTAACTTCAGTTGCTATTTTGTCTAAGGTACATCCGACGAGGGCGATTAAATATTGAACCTCTGCAATTCGTTCTCGCGCAATCACTTGTGTTGCCGCATCCACAGGATGCAAATTCAGACCGCTAGCGACGATCTTCTGCACCTCTAAAGCTTTTTTTCCCATTAAAGAGCCAGTGCCCACTACTCCTAGTGTCTTACAAAGCAAAAATCTCTTTTTTCCTTCTTCTATTCTTTCTATATGCATAGCTAATTCTAAAGCCCAAACAGCAAATTTGAGGCCAAATGCAATAATGCTTGCATGTTGTCCATGTGTCCTTCCTACCGCTGCTATGGCTCGAAAATTGATAGAGTGATTCACTAAAAGTCCTGCGAGTTTCAAAATCTTGGGCTCAATAATATTTAAGGCATCCCTAATTTGCATTGATATTGTAGTGTCGACAAGGTCATTGCTGGTTAATCCGTAGTGGATCCAAGGCTTTGATTTCGATGAACACTTCTCGCTTAAGGCTTCAACAACTGCTGCTGTATCGTGGTCGCTAACTGCTTCTAATTCTGATACCCGCTTTAAAGTAATCCTACCTGATTTTGCTGTTTTGGCAATTTCAGCAGCAGCGTTTTTGGGTATCATCTTGATTGCTGCCTGCGCCTCTGCAACAGTAGCCTCAATTATTAGCTGATAGTGCAGTCTATTGTTCTCCTGGAATATTTGCTTAATCTGAACGCTTCCATATCTACCGGCATCAATTGGAAGGATTGGCATATACTTAACCTCGCATATGATATGAAAGATAAACCTTGTTACAAAAGAAGCCGATTTAGTTTTTGGAACATTACTGCTTGATTGAACACGGCGCTTACAGTGAGGCAATTTATTGCCCTTCCTAATGAATAATAGGGACTTCAATTTTTAGATCTGAAATGATTCGGAGTTAGAAGACGAATGAAAAGAAAGTTGAAGTAAGGCTTATAACGACTGTAGCCCAAAATCACAAAGGATAATGAGCGATTTAGTGACCAGAATTGGCAATCATAAGGTCACCAAGATCAATGATTTTGAGTTTAGGGTTGAAATGGATCGCTCTAAGGGCATGAATGTACCAGTGACGATCTATGCAAATGATGATCTCATTTCTAAAATGATAACTGATCGAACCATCCATCAAGCTACAAATGTTTCTACATTACCAGGCGCAAAAAAACATGTTGTTGTCCTTCCTGACGGACATGAAGGATATGGATTTCCAGTTGGAGGGGTAGCTGCTACAGATGCACAGGAGGGTGTAATTAGCCCTGGTGGCGTGGGATATGATATAAACTGCGGTGTGAGGTTGATTAGGACAGGTCTTTCAGAAAGGGATCTAAAACCTAGACTAAAGGAATTAGTAAATGAACTCTTCAAATCTATACCATCAGGGGTAGGGAGCTCTGGCAAAATTAAGCTGACCAAAGCAGAACTTGATGACCTACTTGTTGAAGGCATCGACTGGGCAATACAAAAAGGATATGGTTGGGAACAGGACGCCGATATGTGCGAAGAGCGAGGAAGGATGAAAGGCGCTAATACTGAATGTATTTCAGAAACCGCAAGAAAGCGTGGAGCGCCACAATTAGGAAGTCTAGGATCTGGAAATCACTTTCTCGAAATCCAGAAGGTTGACAAAATTTTCGACGAAAAGGCTGCTAGAACAATGGGTATTAATGGCGAAGGACAATTGACTATTTTGATTCATTGCGGATCAAGAGGCTTAGGTCATCAAGTCTGCAGTGACTATCTGCGCATTTCAGAGATCGCTTTGAAAAAATATGGGACCGAGTTGGTCGATAGGGAACTCGCTTGTGTGCCTAACCAATCAAAAGAGGGAGAGAACTATAGAAGTGCCATGAGTTCTGCCCTAAACTTTGCATGGTGTAATCGAGAAATGATAACCCATTGGACTAGGATGACGTTCGAAAGAGTCTTTGGGATGAGTGAACAACAAATGGACATGGGACTTGTATATGATGTTGCCCATAACATAGCCAAGCTGGAACGATATCGAATCGACGGAGAAGGGACGCGAGACCTGATAATTCATCGAAAAGGTGCTACTAGAGCGTTCCCAGCTGGTATGGATGAAGTTCCGATAAAGTATCGTAACATAGGGCAGCCTGTAATTATTCCTGGTTCCATGGGAACTGCTAGCTGGATATTGTTGGGCAATAAAAAATCTCTTGAATTGAGTTTTGGATCCACTGCACATGGCGCGGGTAGAATGATCTCAAGATCTGCGGCAAAGAGAAACAATACAGCTGAGCAAGTTAGGTCGGTTCTAGAGTCTAAGGGCATTTATGTCAAAGCATTAACAAACGAAGGATTAATTGAGGAAACACCTAATGCATATAAGGATGTGGATAAGGTAGCAGAAGTCTCTGATACCCTTGGAATCGCGACTAAAGTAGCAAGATTAGTTCCTTTGGGAGTGATAAAAGGATAGTGTCTGAGGCAGAGGATCCGGATATTACCATCATCAAGGCCAGGAAGCTGAAGGAATTGCAGAAAATAGCTGCGATACAAGAAAAGTTGAAATCAAGGAATCAAAAGGATACCATGCCTAAAACGAATAGAGAAATCGTATCTGTATACCTTTATGATAGAGGGGACGAAGTGTTAGCTCTAGCTGAGACTCAATTTCCGATTCAAACCAGAGCAATAGTAGACAAAATAGCGGAAATAATAAGATTAGGGGAGATTAATCAGAAAATATCAGGCGGAGAATTGTTAGCACTCTTCCGTTCTGTCGGTATCAATATAAGGCTGAATACAAGCATTAGAGTCGAAGATCATGGTAAATTGGTGTCCTTCTCAGATAAATTGAAATACGAAAACGAGGACAGTTCTGCTAAGGCATGAGTTAATGTCCCTAATAGATGCTTTCCTTTTGGACTTTGTGACGACAGATTTCGATCAAGACAGCAGAGTAGCAGAAAGTATACTTCAACAGTTTCAGGCGAATGGAGGGTGGAGTAACGATAAGGACAATTTCCTTCTCGATACACCTGTCACAAGTGCTGGTTGGTACTTTGCAAAATTATTCCTATCAGCACATTTCGTACGAAGAATATACGAACTTAATACAGATCAAATTATTAAATCAAAAGGTAAAAAGTTTGAAGAAAAGTTCGTCGCTTGGTTAAACACAGAATTCAAAAGCAAAAAATGCGGCGCCCAAATAAAAATTGCCGTTGAAATGAGATAGAAATTGAATTCATAAACTGAGAGCCAAAGTTATCAAATTTGAAGATTCCTCTTAATCGGGGCTCTCTCCCTACCGTAAAGTACCTTCCTGAAATATAAGACAAGAAGCTGCTCTTGCGTAATAATGTGTGACAACTCTGTCTGTTTGCAGTTAGGTAGCGCAATGAAGCTTCCACGGTCGGGAAATATTATAAAAAGACTCATGAATCCCCTCTCTCGCAACACTAAATCTCGAGAACTCAATTATGGAAATCCAAATCCAAAATACTCTGAAAAAATTTTAACCGTGGCTTTCTGGGACATCAAGAATTTCTCAGTATTATGCAACATCCTCAAATCGCATCCATCATTGCTTGTTTCATTTTTGAGGGAGTTCTTAGAAATGTCCAGGTATATTATCTGCAAACACGATGGCACACTGGACAAGTTCTTGGGAGATGGTGCTATGGGCATTTTCGGATTTCGCGGCCAAACCAAAAGTAGCACTACGAACGCAGCAATTTGCGCCGTCGTTTCAGCACTACAGCTGAGAGACGCCTTTAATTCAAGGCAATCAGTTTGGATGAAATTATGGAATGGACATGTCACAGATAGAATATCTATTGGGCTGAAATGTGGCATCAACACCGGCTATGCCACCACATTCGATGACAATGAATCTGTTCATAGAACACAATTTACAGCTGTCGGAAATACTGTAAACATAGCTCGCAGACTGACAGATATATGCGGTAGTAGCCAAATCATTATTTCCGGAGGTACCGAATCGAAAATACGGAGCCAGTTTGAAATAAGCAGAATCGGAATAGTTACGGATTTAAAAAATATCCAAGGGTCTTACGAAATTTTCAACGTAGTTAGAATAAAGCAGGTTGAAACAACTGCTAAATTCTGACAGCTTGAAATCACAACTCATCGCATTTGTAAGACTTAGGTGTGTGGGCTAGATTTTTTTCAGTTACTCACTATTTAGGTATTTTATAACAATCAGGGGTAGTAAGATTCTCACTTTAATCAATTTGACGAACTGGGTTAATAGTCCAGGAGGCAAAGGATACTGGATGTGTGTTGAGATTGAACAAATAAATTTTCAAACTCTTCGTCCTCTCCTGCCACCTGGCTTCCGTGTCGTGTCATGAGGAACTGGTGTTACATCATCTATCCGGCCGATCCTAAACCAGCCCGTGCCAAGGCTCTAATTGCTGCCTGAGCACCTGGGCCTGGTATCCTAGGACCCACACCTCCCACAGCCCTCACACGTATGTGCAACGCATTTATCCCCTTTGTTTTTGCTGCATCGGCTGCTGCGACAGCGGATTTCATTGCAGCATAAGGAGAGGATTCGTATCTGTCTGCGGTTACGTGCCTCCCACCAGAACTAAATGCAACAGTCTCGGCTCCGCTAACGTCCGTAATGTGGACCAGAGTATTATTATAACTACTAAAGATATGTGCGACCCCCCATTTGAGTTGAGTAATGTCGGCTATTTCAGTGGACATGAATCGAGAAGACCTCTAAGACATCGCAGATATATTAATGTAGTCAGATTTTCGAATTCTAATCTTCTTATCGAGCTGCATCGCGTCCTTGGCTAAATAAAAAATATCTGTAGGTTGAACATATCCTTTTTGTGTTGCTATTTCAACCCATTATTAGAAATCCTAAGGACGTTACTTTTTATCCCAAGCATAACGACCTTTCGGTAACATAATACATTTCCCTTATCAAGCTAATGAGCAAAGGCATTGTTACTCAAAATGGATGTATCCTTTTTCCTCCAGCTCACTATACTTAACTGCTTTTCCCTCCCTTAATAGTACTTTGCCGTGTCCCTTTCCTTTACTACTTTGCCAATTATATGCAATTTCATTTGTGCACGCTGAGATATAGTCTTTGCTTTGATCAAATTACGCTGGGACACGGTGGCAATAATTTCATATTCCTCTCCTCCGCGAAAAATCAGTTGTTTCTGGTCTAATTGATTCTTTCTAGCGAAACCGTATATTCCACTTGCTGACGGAATATTGTCAATAAGAATATCGACATCACTTTGCCTTGCAATCTCATAAAGCGAGATACCCAGTCCATCGCTGGAATCCAATGATGCAGAAAACAAATTTGCGAGAGATAATCCAAATTTCTGTGCAGGTTGAGGCTCCAATACCGAGGAGATCGCTTTCATTCTAAATTGACCGTATGCCTTGGCGTTATTTGTTAGAATTTGGAGTCCCGCTGAAGTATATCCAAACTCTCCTGAAACAATTACTGAATCACCCACTTTGGCACCGTCTCTGCCAGGAAGGTCATCTTCACTATGTTCTGAAAATCCAATCATACTACAATCGATTATCAGCTCTTTAGACTCATTAGTGTCTCCTCCTATTATGCTAACTTGAAACTCTCTTGACGCTATTTGAAATCCCCTTGCGAGAGCTTCGATGTCGGTTTTTGAATATTTTCTGGGAATTCCTAATGAAATTAGAGCAACAGCCGGTTTAACGCCTTTTGACGAAAGATCGCTCACACAAGCAGTTATGCTCTTCCTAGAGATTTGCCACGCGTGCATGCCCTTAGGAACATCCGTACTTTCTACCAACATATCGCATTTGAGTATTAGGGTATTCATTCCCTTCAGCCTTTTTAAAGAAAGTGTGGAAATGTCATCTTTATTTACCCTGTTTCGACGAAGATCGAGAGTATCAACAAGGATATCAATAATTTCGTTTTCAGTTAACATGCTCAGAAACTGATCTGACTATCTCCATAATCTTTTTATGGATGTAGTCTACCTTTCCGACTTTGGATTCAACCGATATCCTTAGTACTTGTTCGGTGTTTGATGTTCTCACAAGGACCCAAGAATCTTCATCAAGCGTTGCCTTGATACCATCTAGAGTCGATATTTGTGATGATTCTGACTGCAACAGGTCCAGTAATTTTTCGATTAAGATCTGATGATTTGAAGAATTCACAGGAATTTTAGATCTGATTTGGGAGTATTCTGATCCTAATGTCAAGCACTCCTTAATTGAGGCACGATCAAGTGAGGAAATTATGGCTGCCGCAAGCAGTCCATCCCTGCACAAGTTGAATTTAGGGAGAATAAAGCCGCCGCTGCTTCCTTCCCCCCCTGCCTCGGCGCCGACTTCTAACATTTTTCGTACAACATTAGCCTCACCAACTTTAGCATATTCCAAGCTACCATAATTTCTATCTATCAATTTTTTAATACAAATACTCGTATCCAAGCTTGTTACAAACTTTCTTGCTCCCATTTTTAGGGCACTCGCTACACATAGTAATAGTGTAGAATCCGGATTCTGCTTTTGGCCATTACTATGAACCACCACTACCCTATCGCCGTCTAAATCAAAGGCAAAGCCGAAATCGAGCTTATTTTGACGTACCAAAAAACTTAGTTCGGACAGGTCATCACTAGTTGGATCAGGGGCTCTCGAAGATATGCCAGGAGTGTCATTGATGCACACGAACTTGTAATTAAGCCTCTTAAATAGGCCATCTGTGTAACCACACGTTGCACCCCCACCTAGATCAAAGCCTAACGCGACATCGTTAGGGTTATCTGAAACTGAGATCAGATTGTAGAGGTCATCTAGGTAATTTGATTTTATGGAGTATGTCTCACCAAATTTATCCGGGTCAGAAACCGTGCCTTGGAGAATATCATTTAATTCTTCTTCGAAAATCCCTCTTCCCTCTGTCACAAACTTTAGACCATTCCACTCTAGAGGGTTATGCGAAGCAGTCACTACAATGCCAGCGCCGTACCTTTTTGCTTCCCTAAATAATACAGGAGTTGGAGCCACATCAAGGTCATAAACATCGATTCCACGTTCCATCAAACAGGCAGATAGGGTTCGAAGAAGAATTTTCCCAGAATCCCGTGTATCTCTTGCTGTTAAACACTGTCTTTTTTTTCTCTGTGTCAAAAAAGATGCGAAAAGTCTCCCAAATCTAACAACTTCATGTAAGTTCAAATCCTCTCCGTAAATTCCTCTGACTCCAGAGATCGATATTTTCATGTTCGATTTGGATCTAAAAGTACGTATCTAATTTGAATCAAGCTTCCAAACAATTTTCACTGAATCGACAGTCAAGCTTGAATATGAAAGATTAAATAGTGAATTATTGACTGCCTGTAATTGATTGCCTTAGTAGCTCAGCCTGGCAGAGCGAAGGTTTCGTAAACCTTAGGTCGTGGGTCCAAATCCCACCTAAGGCTTGATTGGCAACAATCCGTCGCTTACTAATTATATCAAAATGATAGATTCATATCCATTGATCTAATTCGATATTACCAATGAGGACAATACTCGTATTAAATTCACTTTCAGAGAATATTTTAGAATCACATACTTAATGATGCAACTACTAAAATTGAGTAACCACAGAAAGATAAATTACTGCAATACCGGATTGCGTTGCGGTGCGATTACGGATCAATTCAGTCTCCTACAGACACAAATACATTATGTGAGTTTACAATTCAGACTGAATACATTATGCCTCCTGACACGATAGGTACGAATTCTACCCCCGCAAGTTCCTTTGTTCTAGCAATAATGGCATTAAACCAAAGGCTGTCAATTCCTTGGCTCCAGATTGTTATTTTATTGTACTTCCTTCTTAGTCCGCCATGAAAGAATCCATGGCACTCTTCTACGGTTATGTTGTAATACTTCTGACTCACTTCTTCGATTATACTTTCTGCCTCTGCAGGCAAATAGAGTATTGTCAATGTAGGAAACGGGATAGTGTTCGAAGCTGCAGGTGATGTATTTTCGGCCATTATTTTATAAGTAACCCTAAATTATTGTGCCCAATATCTGGATTTCGTACAGTTATCAAAGTCAATTATGCTTCGTAGATTTTGTACATTTATCATTCTTCTCGATACCAACTTATGCGCTATACTATTGATATTATCTCTTAGAAGTTTATCGATTGCCAACCTACTGGCTGATTAGCTGAGACCTGGGATGCTAAATTGTGCTTGACCATTGGCCCGCCTATCATCCAAAAGCTTCTCAAAGGGAGTTATCCACTGAGTTATAAGAGTTGAGTGAGTGATATTCTTTTAGTTTTAGCTACTAACTTTATGGTCTTAGGCGCAGAATAGGTCAATTTGAGTCAAAAATGGAATATCATCGCTATTCAATAAATAGAACCATAAGGTCTACAACCAGTACCAGTGGTAGCCATGATACAACCAATGGCTCATTACTCCAGAACATTCAAAATTCTTTCAAAATTCCGCCTATTTCTGTCCCGCTTATATACCCTAAGCGATTGGAGTAGCTCATCTTGTTTCCCGATTGTTATGTACTTCCCAATGAGCTTTGAAATACGGCCATTAAGTAGAAGCGCATGACTGACTGAAGTAACATTCCGGGGTGGTCTAGTCATGCTAGAGGATTCGAAGTCTATTATTTGGGCTTCCACGTCCTTGGACACCAACAGGTGATGACTGAGAGAGCTTAATTCGCCATGATCTAGATTTGCACTATCCAGGCTGTAACATTGTTCCAGTGCGCCAGTCACAATTGCACGGACCTGAGTAGAGCTAATATTCTGTTGGCTTAACCAGCATTCAATATTCCATCCATCTATAAGATCCATCAAAATGAAGTTTTCAGAGCTGGCATAAACACTAGGACCTACGCCAACTGAATTCGCCATTTTAAGGAAGATGGCTTCCATGTCCATGGATGAACGGTTTGCATCAACCCTCCTAATTTTGAGTGCATAGACCTTGTTGTCCTTGCCTTCAACCTTCGCTACGATGCCAACTCCCCCCTTTCCTAAAATGTTAAGTCTCCCGATTTTGGTATTCCCAGCTGGCAAAAATGAATGAACACCGAGACAATCTATTTCTTTTAGGCGACGAACATATGCTTGTGTATTGATTTCCCTTGGATAAGAAAGGATAGGGATGAGCTCCACACTGCCTATTTCGATTTTTCTATAACAGGCCTTGATCGGAGGTGAGAAGGTCGGCGACAGCCTCCATTACTATATCAGATGTCTTTAAATCATTACCGGAGTAAATGTGAAATGATTTACGAATGTCTTCGATCAGTCCCTTCGTGATGCCAATGCTGTTTATTTTGCAAGTTAACAAATATTTCAAGAACTCGATGGCATCTGTCCTCCTTCTTCTCATTACACTTCTGACTCTCATGTCATTGTCTACCCATGACATAAGCAACTCTTTTCGATTTTCTGACATAAATTTGTCAGTTTCCTTTTTCATAAGAACTTTTGGTCCGCTTTTTTGGGCATATGTGGGCAAAGTAATTGATTCTAGTAAAAAGCCAAACGCAGCGCTTCCCTTTTCATCGGTAACACACGTGATCCGGATTACCTTAAAAGCAGCAAGCTCCAATTGTTTCGAGATGGCTATCATGCTTTTCTTTAGTTGCCCTCGAAGTACATCAGGGCTACGATTTTCATATTTGAATTCGAGCACTAGTAGATTACCATGAAGCTGCCAATATTTTTTGATGGTTTTTTTGCTCTTGCAGAAGAAATCAAACGATGGCTTCGCCAAAAATGATCTGGCAGATAGTATAAGCTTCCCCAAAGTCACAGCAGAAATTGCTGCACCGAGATTTCGTTTGTGGTCAATAGGATCAATTATTATAAGAGGGGTTGTAAAATTCAATTTATTTTCATTGTGATTATGAAGTGAGATGACATTGTCGTTCGGCCCCATGCTAGATATAACGTTCAGTACCTCTTTACAAGAGCCATATTTCAAGATCAGAATTTCCGTCACGTAGCCACTAAGGCCTCCGGTTGCAATATCTGCGCCATAGGTTCCCGTTGATTTCAGAAACTTCTTTAGTAGCCGTACATTGTTCCTTTTCTCGTCGTCTAGGTGATCATTCATGTATTCTGTATGGAAAGGCGACCTATCAGCCGCACTTTTCCATTCACCTATTGCCACATCGTAACATGGAACCACATTAACTCTAACTCCCTCAATAACTGCTTCGACGTAAGGATGATCAGAAAAGCGAACATACGGATCAAACCCCCTAAGAGACTCCCAGCCTATGATCTCGCCGAGTTCCCTGAACTGCTCATCAGCAACTGATTTATCAAACTTAACAAATATGTCTATATCTACGTCATCAGTGATCCATGTTCCTTTAGCGAATGATCCACCTATAATAACATCAACAACCTTTGGAGTGATTCTTTGTTTGACGCGCTTTGTGGTCTCATTTGCTATCTTTGTTAATTTTTTTACGTCATCAACAGAAGGTTGTACTTGTCTTAGAGCCTCTAAAATGATTGAATCAACGTTATTCATGTAGCGTGCACCGTAAAGATATTGGTATACGTAGGCCCAGAGGAAGAAAGTTCACTTCGCTTGAAATGAACTCTATCAATTGTATCGTGCGCAATGGCTTTGTCGTAATATTTACTGATTACCTCAGGTCTCAGCTGTAAGGGCATGACTTTGGCTCGGAATATTGTAAGATGAGGTTCAAAAGGTCTATCCGGACTTATTTTGATTCTTGACAATCCTGAGACTATTTGCTGAGCGAGATTAACCATCGCACGCTTTCCATTTTCATCAACACCAACCCAAATAACTCTCGCATGCCCTGGATGCGGGAAAGCACCAATTCCTCGTAACACTAGATTTAGTGGTTTGAATTTTATGTCAGAAAGTATCATCTGTACTCTGTCAGAGGTCTCAAGCCCGACATTTCCTAAGAAGATAAGAGTAAAGTGGAGGTTCTGGCTTCTTACTGGCATAAAATGTCCTGATAACCATTTTGTTTCCGCAACCAAATCCTGTTGCAGCTTTTCAACGGCATCCGTGCTTGATAACTCAACTGCAATAAAGGCCCTCAAAGTAACCCCACCAGTCAGGTTATTTTTCGCATATTTTTACATTATCTACAGAAATTGGCAAATAAATAGATTTCAAAGTGTTGATGCATATTTAAATCCCAAAGAGCGAATATTTAATAAATTCCTTAATCCGACAGTTTTGTACGTCGCAGACATGGCAGAACGGTATGGCAAAAAGTATAAGAAAAAGATTAAAATTGAAGGCCAAAGTCATCTGAACGAAAATAAAGAGTTAGTTCTCATAGTATGCCTTACTGGGATGCCTGGTTCTGGCAAATCCACAGTAGCCAAATTTTTGGAGGAATATGGTTTATTCCTAGTTACGATGGGTGATGTAGTACGTGAAGAGGCGAAACAAAGTCACATAGAACTTACTGACACTAATTTGGGCAATCTAATGGTGAAAATGAGGGATGATAGTGGCCCAGGAGCAATTGCCCATTTGATAAAGGGGAAAATTGAAAGAATCAAAATGAAATTTAAAACCAATAATTTTGTAGTAGATGGAATACGAAGCTTATCAGAAGTTGAGATACTAAGAACCGCTGGATCAGTTAGATTACTTTCTATTCATGCTTCTACTAAGATAAGATTTGAACATCTAAAGAGAAGGGCTAGGGATGACGCACCATTGACAATTGAGGATTTTGATAACCGTGACAAACGTGAGCTCTCAGTGGGCATAAGTGAAGCAATTGCATTATCTGATGAGGTGCTCTCAAATAACAGCTTGACGATTAGTGAGCTGAAGCGAATATCTATTGGTATAGTTGCGCAATGGGTCAAACTACACTACAGTAACCGCAAAAAATACACATCTAAAGCTGGGGGAACGCACCACTGAAAAAGCCTCCTATTACATCTACTGTTGAGATAAAGATTGTGGCCTCGGTTAAACCATCTGAGTCCTCTGAGAAAGTTACAATAGCCATAGCTAACATGATCGATTGTTCGCCCGAGTTCAGATATGGAAGCATGGTTGTTGGCAAATCCTATAATACAGAGTCATTACGTACAATTTATGAGCAGGTTAGGTCAAGATCTGCCATGGGAGTTCTAAGGCGAGTCTTAAACTATAATCGATTAGGAAATACCACGCACTTCTTACTAAACAAGCAAGCTGCTTATGCTGGCACTGTTGTGGTAATCGACGACGAGCAAGAATCCCCTCTCGGTCCAATTAGGGTAACGCTAAACTGTCTTGAGATGGATTGCATTATTGAATGGTTAGTACCTATATGACTTAAGTATGCTGGCCGTGGATTCCATGGGATCGTTCTTCAGATTACGATGTGAGGTCCTTCTTGTTCGATCTAGCTTAAATTCTATAATTTTAAACTAAATACGGCTCTTCGAGAATCAGATTTAGAATATTGTTGTTAGGACAACTATGAAAGATGTCTTCATTTCTGAGACAGATAGGAACCTCCTTCTCACCAAGCCCTTAAATCAGGATTTTTGAAACCATTTGAGCAGATAATATGGAGAATGACAGCAATAAACAGATAAAGCCAATAATTTGACATTTAAGATGTGCATAATTTGCCGTCATAATATCCCAATAATATCAATTCTGATTGAAAACCATTTTTGAAGTTCAATTAAACTAGAGATGTAGTTATGTATATAATACGACAGCCAGTGTTAATCGACAAATGCACTAGTCTCAATATTATCCATACAGGTAAGACCTCTGACACCACAGGTTGAATCCAACATTTGAGCTGTAATTGACGTTCAGTGGTACAAATAATCCCTACTAATGTAGCACATCCTACTACTTGTTCTGACTCTTTTCCAGACAACGTAAACTCAATCAGTTAACATTATCTCAATTCAGGTGGGAGTGGAAATATTGAATTCCCTGTTGCTGAGGCTAGTCATGTCAAAAGATTAGTTCAATTAAAGAGGGCTGTACTCAATGGAAACCAGAGGCTATGGGCCAAATGATCAACCCCTTGACTTGTTTTATACGATTAGCCGGTGGACAATAGTACTGATAATATCAAATCTCTACAGATCATTTAAAGCGCTACTAAACCACTGTTACGAATTTGCCCTTCGGTTAATATAACATTAAATAATATGACACATTGGCCCACCATTTACGCATGCGCTATTCCTGGATACTATCTATTCATCCAAGGACTTTATATAAAAGGACTAATTATTACTGCTTTTATGATTTTAGCGTCTCGCTCAGGTTTAATAGCTTTTTCTTGCCCTTCTATTTTCTTTGCGATATAAAGTATCCGGCTGCTAGGTTGTTACACTCTTTACGAAATAAAGTCTCATCTTGGTGTACGATTACCACCAAACCATTGTCCGATTGTAAAATTACATGAAGTAAATTTATTAAATCCGAAATACTAATTTTCATTTAGTTGAAAAATTATGGCCCGGAGTCTTAGAGGGAATGAAGATCTTGAGAGAGATGATGACCTTGATGATTACTCTGACGAGAATTTAGATAGGAAACCTTCAAAGGATGAATTGAATTCGCCTTCACCATATTCTCAACAAGCCTCTTCTGCTCAATCTGGTGATGAAGACGAGGTCTCGACTTCAGGATCAGCGAATAAGCAAGATAACCAAGGGTCTGAACCAAGAACTAATTTAGACTCAAAGTTCTTCGCTGTAAGGACTGCAGGTGGACAAGAGAACATAGTGGCAAATATCATACAGAATAGAATTAATGCGAAAAAAATTGGGATTCATTCGATCCTCATACTTGACAATTTTAAGGGTTACATTATTGTGGAGGCGCCCGATTCAAATATTGCTTATGAAGCTTTAGCGGGAGTTCGTCATGTCAGAGGCCAGATTCGTGGAGAATTACCTTTCAAAGATATAGAAGGCTACCTCGTCAAGAAGCCTGTAGTGTCCGATCTTGGTATTGATGACACGGTAGAAATTATTGGTGGGCCCTTTAAAGCCATGAAAGCAAAAATTACCAGGGTGGACTATGAAAAGCAGGAAGCGACAGTGGTGTTACTTGATTCTCCATACCAGATACCAGTGACGGTGGATGCAAATTATTTGAAAAAGGTAACGCACTAAGTACGATCTTTGCAGGAAGCTTTTTAGAGATGTTGAATCGCCAGTCACCCTAAGCACTTAGAACCTTCAGCATATACGACTGACGTTTATATTTCAGTTCTAATTTTGTCAAACTATGGCAGATACAAAAACCATTTCTGCATTAGTTAACGGGGGTGAAGCAAGTGCAGGTCCACCGCTAGGCCCTGCTTTGGGTCCCATCGGTGTGAACATATTACAAGTTGTAAATACAATCAATGAGAAAACTAAGGATTTTCCAGGGATGAAGGTCCCTGTAAAAATTGAGGTTGACACATCCACAAAGAAATTCAACGTAGAAGTGGGAATTCCTCCGACCGCTGCATTGGTATTAAAGGAATCAGGAGCATCCAAGGGTTCAGGGACTGCCGGTACGGATCATTCTGGGAATATACCCATGGAAACTGCGATTAAAATAGCCAAGATGAAGATTGAGAGTTCGTATGCAAGCAATTTGCTTGGAGCAGTAAAAGAGGTGATAGGAACCTGTCTTAGTATTGGGATGAGGGTTGAAGACAAACCTGCAAAAGAATTGTATGCAGAGCTAGCAAGCGGAAAGTATGATGAATTATTAAAATGACCTACACCACATGTAACTTGTAACCAGTCTTAGATTCACGCTTGAGATTCAACTACATATTGGTAACTAAAGATTCTTGGCTTTTCTCAAAGAAATGCAGTAGCGAAGTTTGAGTAAGTTTAAAATATCCCAAATTGTGCCATAATTTACAAATTTTAGAGGAATATGGATATGGCTACAGTTCAACAAGGATCAGCTGGTGGAATGCCAGTACTAATTTTGAAGGAAGGAGCGACTCAGACAAAAGGCAGAGACGCCCAAAAAAATAACATCACCGCTGCTAAGTTAATTGCAGAAGTGGTGAGGACAAGCCTCGGTCCGAGAGGAATGGACAAAATGTTAGTCGATACCCTCGGTGACGTGACGATTACAAACGACGGCGCCACAATTTTGAAGGAGATTGATGTACAGCACCCTGCCGCCAAGATGATGGTTGAGATAAGCAAGGCAACAGATAACGAGGTAGGAGACGGTACTTCCTCTGTGGTAATATTAGCTGGTGCCTTGATAGAAAGGGCCGAAGAGCTCATCGGAAAAGACGTTCATCCAACCATCATTGTTGATGGCTATCGGAAGAGCGCTTTGAAAGCGATAGAGACGCTCAACAGCATGGGTATGAAGATTAGAGATAATGAAAAAGAAGATTTGATAAAAATAGCGAAGACATCTATGCAAACCAAGCTTGTGTCAAGGGAATCCGCACAAATAGCAGAGCTAGTTGTTAATGCCTGCTTACAAGTTTCTGACAAAGCAGATTCGGTATCAAAGATAGACATCGATGACATCAAAGTAGAGAAAAAGGCTGGTGGCTCATTGCATGATACTAAATTGATTAAAGGAATTGTTCTAGATAAAGAGGTGGTCCATGGAGGAATGCCAAAGAGGATTGAAAGAGCAAAAATAGCTCTCATTAACTCTGCTCTCGAGATAGAAAAGACGGAGTTTGATGCAAAGATAAACATTAGTTCGCCGGATCAGATGAATTTGTTTTTGGAAGAAGAGAACAAAATGCTCAAGAATATGGTAGACAAGATAACAGCAACCGGTGCTAATGTAATTGTTTGCCAGAAGGGAATAGACGATATTGCTCAACATTACCTTGCCAAAGCAGAGATCTTGGCAGTTAGAAGAGCCAAGGAGAGTGACATGTCAAAGTTGGCCAAAGCAACAGGTGCTCGCGTGGTGAGCAATCTTGATGACTTGACATCGAGGGATTTGGGCTCTGCGGATCTAGTAGAAGAACGGAAGATTGAAACAGACAAATGGGTTTTTGTCGAGGGTTGCAAGAACCCAAAAGCTGTAACTTTACTTATTAGAGGTGGATCTCAAAGAGTTGTTGATGAGGCAGACAGATCAGTTCATGACGCACTAATGGTCATAAAAGATGTTTTGGAAAGACCAGTTATAGTTGCGGGAGGCGGTTCGCCGGAGGCATACACTGCAGCAAAGTTAAGAGATTGGGTAAGTACCTTGACCGGTAGGGAACAATTGGCTGCAGAAAAATTTGCAGAATCCTTAGAAGTAATTCCATTGACGCTGGCTGAAAACGCTGGCATGGATCCAATTGACACTCTCACTGATTTACGATCAAAGCAAAGTAAAGGTTCAAAGTGGACAGGAATAGACGTAAGAAACGGCAAAATTGCAGATATTTCTAAGTTGGAAGTTTTCGAACCACTCGTAGTGAAGGAGCAAATCATTAAATCCGCGACTGAAGTTGCATCGATGATTCTAAGAATCGACGACGTAATAGCCTCAGGCAAATCTGGCGGCCCGCCAGGAGGCGGAGGTATGCCACCTGGAGGAATGGGCGGCATGGGTGACATGTAAGACTGGATTCAAACTGAGCAAATCTTTAATCCACCATTTTTGATTGGATACTATTATTTTTTCCGAATAGTATAGTCCTGATTGACTGTTTATCTATTCATCGCCTTTGAAATGAATAGTTTTAACTAGATAGTTAACTTTGGTAAAATGAATAGACCACTGGAATGCTAGGCTCAGGTGAAGGTATCACCGACCCCTGCACGAGTCTTTTTACGCTGAGTTGTCATCGAATAAAGATATTTAATTTATGATTAGAAATACTTCTTTTGATTGGATAATTTGTTATAAATATGTGAACACAGGAGGATTTCAGATTCCCACCTATTAATCTGATCTAAAGGAACTATCAACTAAAAGTGCTTAATACCGGGCAGCTATAATAGAATATGAGTGAAGGGAAGATGTACAGCTTTCGTGGTGAATCTAACAATCTAGTATAGACCAACTGTGACATATGAAAATTGCTTGGCAAAATTATTTAGCCAATTCTCACAATTGCCAGCAAACCTTTTTATAGAAATATTCTGCGGGTAGGTTATGTTTCCACACATCAATATAGGTCAATCAGCTCTTATTGTTGCTGTCGTCTACATAATAGTATTTTTCCTGCTTGGATCAGGTGTCTTCAATTCAATTATAGAAGGACCAAACCAAGGATCAACTACCTTCATTGTCCCATCTAGATCTGTTCAGACGATAGGGGAAACTATCGTGACAACAATGATTCTGTTTATAGGGATGGCAGGAACCTTTCTCTTATACAGATCCGGAAAAACTGCAAATCCAAAAACGCAGGGAGGTTTGTTGGCAGCAGGCTTCACTATTATAGGTATAGCATTAATACTTGGCTTCAGATTAGTAAATATTAAGGCCTAACTACATCAAGTCACTCAACGATAATACATCAGTCTTGACACTTATTGCTTAACAATCTTCATACCAGAAACAGCTAGGCAAGAGCATGGCGATCAGACCTAATGGCCCAAAGCGAGAGAATTTGGTGATGGAAGTCATCCATGGGCTTGATGGTTTCATCAGCCTGAGATCAGTGGGGACTCGGAGCCTTTAGCTAACGTGACTATTACTAACAAGAGGGTATAAGCTGTAATAAGATACCCGAGATTGCAAAGACAACATCAGAATATCAACGGGATAGTTCGCCAGATCCAGAGATATCACCCAAAGAGGCATCATAGAGTTATCTGACTTCCCCAGGTACGAATATTGGAATCGCCAGTCAAGCTTCAATTGGAATAGTCGAAATGACTTCTTAGAAGGGGAGACAGGCGGACTAATAATATTTGTTGGGTAGCCAACCCTTGTTAGAACGTTTTTATGCGAGTTCACCTGAGGACGATCTGTGCGAGTCATGTTTTTATTTCACCTGAAACTGACAGCTGCTGTTGGGCTGAGTTGCACCTGAGATCTTAATTTGATCTGAGGACTTGTTAAGAATTGGAATTGTTCCAGCAGAAATTAAAGTATCTGTGATTTTTGTAATAAAATCTCAAAAGTTATAGCAGCCAATTAGAAAAACATAAAATGTTGTACGTATAAATGATATTCATAATGAGACACACTTATCTCTTCGCTGCTATTGGAGGAGCAGCTGTAATTATCACAATATTCTTGTTGTTTTCTGTTTTTGCAGTAGCAACACAGGACTATGCAGTAAGTGTCGATCCAATCAAGGATAATCAATATCTTTTTAACACGGCAAGAGTAACAGTAGCAAATACTGGAAGACTTCCCTTGACGAATATCGTGGTTAATTATGGTAATAACTCTGCCGATAAATTGGCCATATTGTCGCCTGGGGACAGGGTGCTTCTATCGCCACCGGATAATTCATCGCTCAAGTCAGTGACTGTAACTGCGGATCACGGGATAGCAGTCACTAAAGATTATCGGACACCTTTGAAAATTCCTGGCATGATGGGATCATAAAAATATTAAGCATAGAAAGAATTAGAAATTAAAATATAGTTTCGATGTGTTGATTTTGATCTTCGATGGCATAAATGAAGCCTAAGCTGGTCCTGATTGAAGTAATTTGTTTATAAGTTATCTGTTCTATTTCACTCTCCTTTAGCACACTGGAACAATGAAAAACTACTTTAAAAAATAAGTAAATACAACAATTAGAGCTTTATTCCATAATCATTAAAGATAAGCGTCTCTTTAGGTCTACTAGGGTGTTCTGTTATTCTTAGAGACAGGTCACTTTCGTTAATCATTTCCACAAAGAATGTAACAATGCTTTTCCTTCCCAGAAGTCTATTACTGGCAGGTATCTGGATCCAGTTTACATGTTTCTTATAACGAAGCATACTAGTCGCTAAGATTGGAACATGCGATTCCGAACCAAGCTTAACAAGCAACATGAGAAATACTGATAGCAAATGATTGACACTACTAAGCCCATGTCCAGTCTCGATACTGATTTTATCGTAATATAGGTTAAAAAAGGAATTTAAAGAATCAACAATGACAAGAGCGGATTCTGACATCGAGTCTAAAACGTGACTCAGTATTGATTCGAAACTGCCTATAACTGGCATATAGATGCGAAGGTTTTTGTGAATATCTTCCATGGTCTGAGTAGCGAATATATCTTTGTTTTCGACTGGAACAAAGATCAACTCTCTTAGTATCAATCCGCCTTTTACAAAAGCGCTGAAAGTACTATCCAAATCTATGTAAACCACTCTTTTTACCGGATCAGGAGTTTGGATATGGTCTCGAGTCTGCATATGTAGGCAACAATTACTAACAAGTGTTGAAGTGCAACAAAGTTTTGCATAAGGGTCATTAAAAATAAGAGCATTCAATCCCTTCGGACTTAGAATTTCGAATACATTACCCATAAATCACATTATTACTATAGGCAAGGTATTTAATGTAATATAATTAATGTAACATAAAAATAATATTCTGACTAATAATCAAACAGGGCTATCAACTACAATGCATTTAGTGACTTAGGACCTGTAGATATATTCACGCAGTGTTGACAACGTCCTGGATCTCATTCCTGATAGTATATTATCAGAAGAATGAGTCAAAGTCCATGAAATAAAGATCCATGGGTCAAAGAATGAAGAGCTCAAAACATCGGTATAGTTGTTCTTTCAGGTTACGGTGTACTGGATCCTAAATCACAAGCCTGAACAGTGACAGATCGCATGCTATTAGATATTACGAATTAGGAAATGAGATAAGGACTCCGATATAATGACAGGTTTAGGACAGGTAAACGAGAATGAATGAAAGCAAAATAGTAATTTCCCAACTGAATTACAGATGAATCAAGAATAATAGCTAAAGACACACGAGTAGGCCACAGCGTTTCCGAGTTGATACCAAATATCATACAGTTCTAGTACTAACATAGCTTCACAATCAACACATTAAAGCCCAAAAAAGAGAATGAGTATTATTAATAATACCGAAGTAAAACATGATAGACCGAAAATTTTTATCTACCTAGGCTATAAGAAGGTCAGAAGTAGTGTGGATAGAAAGATTCTTTGTTTGGATGGCTCAAGAGATTTACACGAATGCAGGCACGATATGAGAGATTAGCACCAGCCCATAAATCTAGGATTTATTCAATGTGGCTGTATAATGGTACTAATGAGACCTTTCAGATTAATTCATAATTGTCTTGTGAAAAGTATTATGCACGGTAGATTTGATTGAAGTTGATTATAGTGAAATTGACAGAGGCTATTTTGATATTAAGAGCCGCTTAATTAGTGCTAGAAGTCAAGTTTCTGTCTTTTGCCTTTGTCCCCTTGGCCCTCAATGACGATCATTGTTAAGGTTGACCTTACTTTGTCGATTCTTCTTACATGCCATGTAATAGTTTCTCGCAGCTTGTCCATAGTATCGGATTTGATCTTCAGGATTATATCATAAACTCCATACACACCGCTCACTTCAATAACCTCAGTTAATTTTTTCAATTCCCTTAATATCTCCTCCTCAGAGCCAAGGTCGCAGTTAATTAAGACATATGCTGTTGGCATCTATTATAGTAATTTCACAGCAGTTATTAAACTCTTTTCAAACTTCCTAAACGCCGTTTGTGATTCGAAGATAACTATGCTATTTTATTAAATTTTGGAATGTCTATTAGATAGAATTCTAGCACTACGAATATGTCGTATAGATATGAAAGAAGTGGCGGTAAAATTAATAATCATACCGAATGTATCGAATGTTGTGCAGGTTATCGATCTTACACTTGAAATATCATCAAGGAGCAGAGTTTTTCCTGGATATCCCCAGCCCACGTTTATCAAATGGTCAAAATTTGATGTGCACGGCTATGACTCTGAGGTAGTGTTTCTAAGTACCCATACTGGAACTCATATTGACTCTCCTTCTCATTTTTGCCCCAAGGGTAAAAGCATCAATCAGATCAACGCTGATAGGTTTGTTTGCAAGAATGCTCTATTGTTGCGAATTACAAAAGGACCAAATGAAAGTATCACTCGTCGGGACATCTTGGACGCCGGCCTTAATATCAAGCCCAACGATACCTTAGTAATTGATACAGGCTGGCAAAAAGCTTACACAAATGGGGATAGAAAAATGGACGAAGGTTACGTTATTAACAACCCTGGTCTTGGAGAAGATGCATCACAGTTTCTTCTCGAGAAAAAAATAAATGCCGTCGCCATAGATACTCCCAGTATAGATTTAGGTGAAGATGGTGTACTTACGTCTCATAAGCAACTATTGTCGAATGATATTCTGGTAATTGAGAACTTATGTAATCTAGAAAAAATAGATATTGGAAGTCCATTTACTTTTGTGTTTACTCCTCTCAAACTGAAGGGTGCAACAGGCTCACCTTTACGTGCAATCGCAATCTTAGAATGATTTTAAGATCGTGCTATCGATTGTATATGCGTGGATTCATCTGATTTCGAGTTTAAGTAATGCTACAAAAAGTAGAGAATTAATTGCCCGATAGTATTCTGAATTAGATTTGTTCCTTAATAGCCATGAGAAGACATAAACAAATGGAATTGGCTGTTGCATTTTTGTCGACTGGGATTAAGCAGTCGGAGTTTGGAGATAATTGGTACCAACCAATTTACAGGAGCATAGCCAATGTTAATCCCATCTTACGGATCCAACTATAATTTCCGAACTAACCTGAAAATCCCTAACCCTAGTATAATATAGCCTACGATGACTATAGCCAGAAATGATGCTTGAATTGCAGGAAGTCCACCTTTGGCCATTGATGCCGCTCCTAGTACTGACGTTCCGGTTATAGCTCCGCCCGCTATTAACAAATAGGTGGTGATCTTTGACTTCTGGCCAAAACCCACGCCGAAAGAAGCGAAGAATAAGATGATTGAAGAGGCTCCGAATAACATACCACGTAATGCTGCACTTAATGGCAAGAAGCCTTGTTTCCCTTGCCCTACAGCAGCATCAGCGATGTAAATTAGAACTAGGGCTAAGGCGACTATCACTAGCGCCTCAGAGATTTTCCGTCTTTGAAGATGTTTTTGAGGATACATTCTGACAGCTTCATATACTGTCCCCCTTTATTTATCGTAGCATGAATGCATTTTGGTTATTTCATTTTCGTTGGCAACTGTAAAGGTGTGACCATTTGAAGACTTTACAAGGACAAGTTTGAGACAAATCTCGATTGGTACATGATGATAATTCTAATTGTGAATTACAGATACTCTGAAATTTTTCAAATCTCGATTGGGTTTAGAAAAAGTTCTGGTTGTATTTCATGTCATGAGCAAATATATCGTAATTTAACATTGATAATCAAGAATTTCAATATTACAGCATGCTAGGGCTAATCCATTCTCCGTTTAGCTCTCTCCATGAACCATACAGCGTATTTCAGGCTTCAATTGGCTGAACTGTGTATACGATATAGGTTTCATACATTGCCAAATTTGCCTCCGGAGATGAACCAATAAGGCATCATCCAGTATTCCCTAAACAACATTGTAGTGTAGTCGTTAAAATCTCTGCATATTTTAAGCCAATTGTACAGCGTTTTTTGCCAAAATGTAACCATACTGAGTATGGAGTCACGATAATCAGTTCTTTGTAGCTCAAAAAAAGAATCCCGTTCTCTTGATTCATTTACAGAGAAAATTGTTTGCTGAATTAAAGCAAGATACTCCTGTGCATTTGAATTTGAGAAAATTACGGGTCGAAAACTTCTAGATTCGAAACTAGGCTGCTCCTTTATTCTGACGACAGAAACTGCCTTCTTGTAATCGTCATCAAAAGTATTTTGTGTCTCTGATGATATTCTAGAATGATGAAAATTCTCAAATTCGTCGGATGATGTATTTCCGACTAAGGCTGTTATAGATGATTCTTGTTCATTTCGAAAACCTTCTTTTTTGTGCTTATCTAAATTTGGTTGCTTTTTGGCACCAGTGATTACACTAATCTCTTTATCCTGCGTGGTCGCATCATCAACGTTGGTCGCATTTCTATGAGTTTTGGTGCGTGCTCTCCGTTTCCTTTCTGTCAAACCAGTATGCAGCAGGCCAATCAGCAGTTATATAAGTTATTGTTTGAATTTAGTTACACATACACTGATAATTAGTTAAGCCTCTGGTCTTTCAATCATGTAGTTCTCTTGTATTTTATCTACCAGTTTAGCTATACAAGGTGTTTAATTGCATTTTGTTGTATGTGTTCACTTAAAATAAATAGTAAGAACAAGAAAGTATGAGTATATACATTAGCGTACTATTAGAGCCCGTAATTGATACCAAAATTAGTACCACTTCGTCGCTAATGCATGATTGCGAAACCAAACATGTTGGTGCTACACCCAATTGAGGACGACAATTACTGATAATTCAAGATCTTCATAGGTACATTATCTATCTATCTATTGGGTCAGTGTTGATAGGAAGTTAGGTATTGGAGAAGAGTTTCTTGAACACATTACTGATTAAGCATTACTTTGTTCTGCTCTATGATTGGTAATACTTTTCTTTCAATTATAGTTTTAGGTTCTGAATCTATAT
>NZ_QURE01000066.1 GCF_009898475.1 Nitrososphaera sp. AFS
AACAAGTACCATATTATTAAGTCTGGGTCCTTAGACACTCTGCTAACTATAATTCATATACCAATGTTGTTTTAGAGACATTCTATCAAGAACAAGATGTGACAGTGCGAATACACCAGGAATAATGGTCTTTCCTTATTAGCTAAATATTATCTCCCAACGGTAGATTTTCTCCTCCATGACATAGTGGACAATCTTTATCTCGTCGTAATTCCATGTCAAAAACTACGCCGCAGTTTCTACAAATACGTATATTTTTCATCGCCCTAAATGATTAGGCTTACCCACTAAAGTAAGTTTATATCTTTAATACAGTCTACTCCAAAACGTCTGCACACAATAGTGGAGAATAATATGTATTGTTGTAAACCAATGGCATGCAGTTACATTACTTTTTTTACACATAGTTCACAGAACTTTTCGTGACAGAGATCTAAAGCTTCTTCACGGTATGTACTTATCCAGTCAACAACATTTTGTTCACAATCTATGACTCTATAGGAGATTACGGAAAATGGATGGGTAGTATTTTAGAATTATATGATGGAGTAATCTTTGCTCGTAAACTTTGGAAAGTGGTAGCCTTAGATTAGGATGGCCCTATAGACATTCTCATTATCTACTATATTTCAGACCCCGACTATCCTAGATTTCATAGTGAGTCGTATAAGAATATACTTGAGGGACATGTTTTTCTCGAATTTAATCGTCAAATGATAACCTCATAATTGACTATTTGTTAAATATGATACTGTACCATTAACTATCGGATAATCTTCTACTCGTATAAATTCTCCGTAACATCAACGGATATCCCATATCGAAGTCAATCCGTGTTATGTCTACTGTTGGCTTTTAATGGTATTTTATACCTTCCAATACCAACATATTTATGGGGTTACCGTAGGACAGTGAAACATGTCTACTAAAAAAGAAGCAGCAAGATCAACAACAGATAACGATTTCAAAAATGAACCAAGTACAGAAAGAACAAACGCAGAATACGATGTAAAAAGAGAACTAAGACCAGGAGTACAAGAACAAAATCGCGCAGTCAAAAGAACAATCAATGAAACAAGAGACAACATCAAGCGGGCAGTGGATGAAGCAAGAACACAAATTCCACGTAATACACAAGCAATCAATGATTACCAAGAACGACATCTACAAGCAGCACAAGAAATCGCAGATAGCTACTTGAACTCTCAAAATGAGATTATAAGCTCTTTTCAATCGGCATGGGCTCCACATATTGAAAACTACTATAATATGTGGAATAACTGGGCATCGCCTAGAAGAGCAGCAGAAATATACGCAAGAACAGTGAGTAACTTTGCAGATAATACTCTAACTGCAACTCGAATAGGAAATAATGCAATAATTGCAAATATGGAAGCATTCAGTGCTACTATCCAACGTGAGAAAGAAGATGTAAAGGAATTTTCAAGGATTGGAGCTAACACAGCAAGAACATTTGCACAAACATCAAGAGATGTTGTTAGTGATACTAGTAGGGGCAGTAACACCAGCAGCCGCAACTATTAATCGTACTTGCCAGAGAATCGAGCGGGAAACTAAAAGCCCCGCACACACCTTTTACTTTTTTTAGCTTGATTTAAAATATGGCAGTAATAGCTCTAACTAAACCACGACCTTATGGTATAACAGGAACAGGATTATATTTGTGGATTTTAGTGGCTTTGACTCAAAGCAAACGATTAGGTTTCTTCTATTGAATGCTATGTCGATGGTCGAGTCTCGTCATAACAAACAGAACATATAGGGGGATGTTCTATCCATTTTGATAGATGACAGTATGGTTAGAAAAGCCGGTTTATAAGAATCAAAAGTAATGAAAGGATAGTCATGAATTCCAATCTAATCACCCTGATAGGGTGATAATGGGATTAGTTTTAGTTCAGTTTACGCCTAGGCGAATAAGATTTTAGTGATATTTAGTCCGTGTTAAGGGAATATTCTCCATCGCCTTCACTGCTTTCAATGCCTCCATTAATTTGTTGTAAGTCGCTACACGGTCAATTCCAATTTTCTCATTAGTAAAAGTTTCAGTTGCTACTGAAGGGAGAGTTGAGTTATTCCTCAATTTTTTTCAAAGCTCACTCAAATTTAGGTTTGAAATAGAAATTCCACCCGATTAGTGTTATATGGCTACTACTTCCTAACTTAGTCGTAGTGCCTCATTTTCAGATTCTAAAACATTGTTACCATTCCTGAAGTAATTCAGTCTGTCAATCTAGTAGGATAACAAAGTAAACAAGTTAATGATGTTATAGTTACTAGAACTTGATATGACTCATTCTTGATATTTCTAGTGTCTTGAAAAGTTCTTTAATATCTCTAGTCCTTAACTCAAGTGTAATGCTAAATCTTTGCTCATTGAATGACTTTTCAAATAATAACAAAATGGATTTTCGTTTTCTAGTAAAGGCAAGTACTGTATCATAAGGGTAAACGTTACCTGCACAATATATTGCCTTGTCTGTAACTACAAGTGTTCCTTTGGCCTTGCTCTTCCTTGTTTTATCTCTTCCCAAAGCTACATATCCAATAGGGCCAGCAGCAAGCCAACTTCCTATCTTTCTACCTGCTCCACGATGTTCTGTCCTTTTAACGAAGACTTCCCCTTCTGATTTGAAATAGGCTTTTTCTTTATCTATGCTATAAACTTCCCTCAAAGGTTTAGCATCAGAGCCGAGAAGGAGGAGGATAGTTGAAATACTCGCAAACAAAGGCCAGATGTCGGCTACTGAAATATCCAAAAAATTTGATATTACTGCGCAAGCGATATCCCAGCATCTAAAGATACTTCTTGATTCAAAGCTTGTGATTATGAGAAAACAGGCACAGCGACACGTCTATCAAATAAATCTGGCCTCGAGACTAGAAATCGAGGAATGGGTTAAGAAATTAGAAATAATAAATGAGAGCTTGGACAAACTTGATTTAGCGCTTCACTGTTCGCAGGTTAGGATGGCACCAAGCTGAAGGTGTAAGATGGGCATTGATGGCAGTTGTCAGCAGAGGTCAGATGTAGTTGTTATTGTGCTAATCCAACTCTTTCATAATTCTGTCAATCAAATGATCAATGTCAACCGGCTTTTTAATGAAACATCCCAAACTAATAGATGGATGAATTTCTCTCATAGCGTCTCGATTTATTTCTCCTGCTGACATGAAGCAAATTTTTACATTAATGTCGATTTCCAAAATTCTTTCAGATAAGTGGAATCCGTCAATATATGGCATATCAATATCAATTAACAGTAAATCATAGAAATTTGGTTCAAAATCTAGCAAAGCTATTCTAGGATCATTATGTGTATGAACTGCAACACTTTTGCTAGCATTTTCTATACCTACTTTGAATGTATTAGTAATATCAGGATTATCGTCAACAATCAATATTCTTTTCCAATACTTATCTCTTGTAGCAGTGACATTAGTAGTAGATGATTTGCCAGAATTCTTGGATTCTTTTGTCACATTTCGATTTGCCTAGGCAACCCTGTATACCTAACCTGTCTTTGCTTCAATGTCCTTAAAATTGCTTATGGAACTAATATACTAAGAGAATTAAATAACAGTCCTATAGAAGCGGTTTCACTATTACTACTATATGCCATAGATACAGGTCGAATCAAATTAAATTCCTTTTGTTTTCTTATCCATCTCTCGGATGTTCTTCACCATCTCTTTTTGTGCCTCAGTTAATTTACTAGGTGCTTCATGAGACATTGAAATACGTTCTTTTGTTTGGATTGTTGGCCACAGCTTCCACATGTCCATATCTCTGATTGAAGTGATTGGATGTACATTAAGTGATCTAGTTTGTCTGATTTGACAACTGTTGGAAAAATAATCTCTTCATTGGGAGACATCCCATAGTAGAGCAGATATGGCCGATGGGCCTCGTTCGTTACTATAATAGTTCAATTCAAACTTAGTTCAAGCTGCTATTTCAAGTCAATAAATCCTAAATATATGAGGGAGTAAGATTCTCCCAGTTGGAGGAGAAAACGGAAGTACTGTATGATCCAAACGAAATTGTAAGAAGAACAGTAGAACAAAGTAATAATATAAAATTTACCATAGATTCCTGCATAGACCTCAATGGTCCATCAATGCTGGTTATCCCTAATCATCCTGTGACAACTTCATTTATTGATATGAAGAATAGAGGTGTGAAGATGAGGTTCATTACAGAAATTACCAAGGACAACATCAAATACTGTAGACAGCTGATGAAAATTGGAGAGATAAGGCACTTAGAAGATGTAAAGGGAAATATGGGAGTAGTCGACGGAGATACGTATTATGCTAGCGCAACAAGCACTGAATCAGGACCACCACCTCAACTTATCGTACAGTTAAAGCAATTGTGGATCAGCATCAGTATTTCTTTGATATGCTTTGGTACAAGGCTATACCTGCTGAACAGAGAATAAAGGAAATAGAAGAAGGAATTGAGCCATCAAAGACAGAGATAATCCAAGACACTAAGATATCAATATCTCGAGCTTATGATATAATAAAATCAGCAAAAGAACAAGTGTTGGTTATTTGGGCATCAGAAACCCTGCTGGTTGTAGTCTGCAGTATTGTTGTTTTGTTATAATATACATACGGTAGATAATAAACAACTTGGTCCTGGTGGAGAATAGATCACAGGTTAAAACATCATAACCACTGTTCTATATCATTCCTAACTAATTTGTCAAATGCTTCTAAATTTGTCTACCCTATATGAGACTAACCGAAGTCTGAAACTCAAATCTTGTGGGGCTATCCAAACCGATGGTAAATCGCATAATTAGCCGGCTTGTCATGTTGCATCCTCTAAACAGGTGTTATAATATATAGATGGCCTAAAAAATAAGGTTTACTAGGTGCACATATTTGAGGACAGCCTGGACATGGATAAGGTGTCATGAAGACATATATGACGAACTTAAAGAAATAGGCCAATTTGGGGATAGTTTCAGACGTTTTAAGACGTTTATTGGATAATTATTATATTAACCAAAAACAAGGGAGTCGCGCAGCGACGACCGCTGTGGGTCGGGACGAGCTTAAGACTAGATTAAAAAAGTTTGAAAGTCACAGTATGGCCTTAGCCAGACTGGCTAGACAGAATGTTAGTTATACTAGTAAAGAATAGGTGGCCCACCCACCTACTTACTACCCATTTGACAGCACCACTAGCCATATGTTTACTGTTGTTAGCCATACTGAACATCACGTCTTACCAGTATCTCTAGATATATTATAGAATGTCCTCCAGTATCATTGGACAATGTGTTTTAATACTAGATTTCTACTTATCAAAACTATGAGTAAATTAATATTCTCATTAGGTGCAATTGTAGCACTAACGGCAATTTTTGTAATACCAAGTGCTTTCAATCCAACCTCAACACAAGTCGCAAAAGCAAGTTCATGTAGTGCATCTACTAGTCACTTGCACATTACTACTTCAACGTCAGGAAGCTGTGCAACCAGCTCTTTTGCAGGCCAGCATGTTCAGTCGGTTGGACAGGTTGGCGGAAGTCAGTCTAGTTGTAGCAGTGGCTCTGTTGCTCAGCGTTCTGACACAACCTTTTTCAATGGTCAGCGAATTAGTAGTAACAGTGCCGTAGCCTGCAGTTCGCATTCTCCCTAACTCTCCTTTCTTTTTCTTTCTCTAAACTAACTCCCTAACCCATTCTTGAATCAGCCTAGATATTTTATTGTCCGATGTAACGAAGATAACCACATGATGGATCGGTTTATATATACAAGGTTATTGCCGAGTCTACACAAAACAGTCTAGTCTTGCATTGTTGGTCTAGTGCTTCGCTCAAGAAGTAAGTATTTCTGTTTTGGGTTACGGCGGATGATACATAGCTGCACATTTCGATTTTTCTCTAAATTTTTGGATCCATGTATCTATGTAACTTAAACTACGCTCTTACCGCTGTGTGCGAGGAATATTACTTAATCTACTATTATTAGTGAAACAAAAAAAGGCTAAGGACAGTGGCCTGATTTTGACACGCTTGTCGAACTAGTTGAACCTGTAGCTGCAGAGCTAGAAGAGCAATTCGATTGACAACCGCCGGCACTACTCGACGAGGCTGATTGCAAACCTGGGCCGCCAGAAAAGGTTCCGGTTCCGATAACTTGTCCTTTGGTGGGATTGGGTTCCCGTTATCATTGTCTTTGTTACCGATAAGTAGAAGCGAATAGAACAGAATTGAGCATACTTAAGATCATTGGCGTGGATTATGCCCATTATCCGTATGTTTTTTATTTCCTCAGCACATTCATAAATCATGCTTTACACATAATCATGTTTTTCAATATCATCCAAGTGTCGCCCGACAACTTCACTTTAGGGCTTGCAGGTAGTATTATACATAAATAAAAGACAAGAATAACAATAATCACTGCCTCTCCATGCCAAATAATAAAAAAATACTGCTGGTAGATGATGAGCCAGACATTATCGATTCTTTAAAGATAGGTTTAGAAGATAACGGGTTTGCAGTTGATACCTATACTGATTCTGCGTTAGCTCTATCAGATTTTAAAACAGATGTATATGATCTTGTACTCCTAGATGTTAAAATGCCAAAAATCAATGGCTTTGAGCTATATGAAAAGCTAAGAGAGAAAGACAGCAAAGTTAACGTATGTTTTATTACCGCACATGAAGTTTATTATGAATCATTAAGAGAAATATTTCCTGATATGAATTGTGATTGTTATGTTAAACCAATCAATATAGATGATTTAGTGAGACGAGTGAAGGCACAAATTGATAGAAAATAGCTAACTTAGGTCATTCATTCTGATATGTGAGTGACCTGGCATGCATCTCCATTAGGGGACATTTCAATCAACTTTTCACTTCCCTAGGTTTCTTAGCTCAATTCGTCCTTCCATTGCAATTTAAGTCTTAATTTAGGTTCAATAAAAGTCGAAATTTTAAGGCCGTGGTAAACGTATGTCAGTAGCTGCTGTCTTCATTCGATCTCCTGCAACCTTGTTGATAATTCTACAAATTGATCTGTTAATTGTGAATTA
>NZ_QURE01000067.1 GCF_009898475.1 Nitrososphaera sp. AFS
TTGACAAACATATCATATTTAACTTCCCATCATCTATACTAGTGATCTCTCCAACTGCAAGGAACTCACTCTTCGCTATCTTGTTATATGCTTCTATCTTTGCTTCTAGCTGTGGATAAAATTTTGGGATTAACTTATCTTTTATCCTGTTATACCCAAGAAAGCGTTTATAGATTGAGTATGTAAGTAAACTTTTTACCATTGTCATGCATTATTTATCGGCTTACCATTTACGATAATCCATTCTTCAAGTACATTTAAGACGTTAATACTTCTCTTACTTTCTGACCGTTTGCTGGATACTTCTTGAGCAGTCATCTATACAGCTTATGATATAGCTTCTTGCCGTTTCTTGTATAAAATGGTCCTAAAATATCCATTTGTTTGTACCATATCGTTTGGAAGCTTCATTACAAATCGGCTGTATTTTCTCTTCCTGATCTTACACTTTAGTATGTTAGGAGAGTGTCTTTCTTTTCAGTATCTTGTAGAATGTCCTATCCGCTACTCAAATGTACTCCTAATCTTTGTAGTCTAAACCGAATCTTTTTGTTCAGTCGTAAATCCAGGATATTTTCTTCTATTGCTCTATCTAATTGTACCTTCTTGTATGCGATGCTTTAGACAGGTCTAGAAGACCACTTATGACATCGCTACTGTATCTGTCGTTCCATTTGTAGCAAGTTTTCCTAGACACACACCTATACTTTTAAGGATCAGTTACAGTGTCACCTTTCCATTTCTGTTTATGAACAAGTTTGAATTTCGTTTTATATCTCACTTCCTGACAGAAGTGTAACCAAAGTCTCTGAAAATGTTACCTAGGTGTTTAAGTGTGACAACTAAGTAAGCCTGTTAGACGGAACCGTAGTCATTTGATTTGGTAAGTTTGAATGTCTTTCAAGAGTTATGAAGATTTTTCAATCATTCGTCCCATAGATAGGAATTGTACCCCGCCTCTGACCCACAACTAGTCATAGTTAGCCGTACATGCGAATGTGTACTCCTCCTAGTGTACTCTCTACAACGGGGTGGCTGTTATGTTACAGCCAACCTTGAATACAAATACATGTTTATAAATTTCAGCACAATGACATCACTTGGGAAAGGTTTAGTTCAGCAGCTACCACTGGAACTCTTAGCTTAAAGGATGAGCTAATGGTCGGCTTAATTTCACCAATATATCCTACAGTCATATCATCAACGATAACATTTGAAGATCTACCTAGAACAAACATTGCATTTTGATTCGTTTTGGTAGAGATTTCCTTCCCAATGCAAGTTTTCATGAACGTCTGCACGATGGATTTGCAACTAGAATAATTTGATTTTGAATGAGCCAAAACTAGGCCAAGGTTCCAATACTCCTGTATTTTATCTTTGAGCCGAAATATTTTGCCGATTTCGAATAGAGCTTGGGGATATTCTTCATGAATGTTGTGAGACAATGTCTCAATTAACGAAGGGATTAATCTTTCTCTCAATATTTCGTGCTCTATACTTTTGGTCTTCTCGACTGTCAACATATTACTCGGTTCAGGGATTCCCATAAGCTGATAATGTACTCTCCTACTGACTAAATTGAAATTCACAACCTCAGTTAATCCCAGCCCAATCATTGTTTCCCTTACCAAGTCCAGATAGCGGGACGAATAGCTTCTGTTTCCGTGTAAAGCTGAAGAGAGTTTTGTAGCTTCAAATCTATTTATGCCAAACCCAATAGCTATATCTTCTACCAGGTCAGTGTCGTCGATTATATCTGTCCTGTATCTAGGGATGGTGCACTCTATAGTGTTATCGGAAACAAGTTCTCCATCGAGCCTGCTTTTTCTTAAGCACCTTAAGATTTCAGATTTATGAAGATCAAGACCAAGCAGTTTATTGATATAGTTTGTCTCAACTTTAATTTTAGAACAGCCCATATCGGGCGTCTCTTTACTAATTCCATCTAAATGAGCTAAGACTGTATATATTCTAAAGCCCATATCGTACAGCGTCATACTTATTACTGAGAGGATATCTTCAGCGGCCTTAAGATTTGTTCCAGTAATCTCTACAAAAAGGTTTGTAGTGTTTGGGTCTATTCTCGTTATACTGCCATTTATTATTGGAGGAAAGGACAACACGTTATTTTCTGCATCTATTATCATAGGATATCTTTCCGTATTCTGTAAAATACGTCCATAAGTTTTGCCGGAATCTATTGTGCTCAAGATCTCACTTATGGTGTGCTTTAGAGATTCGCCTAGTGGTGCGAATGAGAATTCTTTATCTACCGTCGTATAGCTGATCGGAAATTTTATGACATCATAGTTGTGGATGCCAATCGACGCTTTGATTCTGTGCCTTCCAACGATGCTGTGAAGATCTTCCTGCATAGAGATTAGTTGTTTAATACTTCCATTATCCAAATATCCATTCTTAGCGATCATAGAAACTATATAAGGCCTAATCGTCTTAGTAGACATACAGACGTTAACAGCAGTTCCACTACTTTTTGACAACTTAAAATCTGGAATGCCTGTTTCTATTTCGAGCAGTCCCTTAGCTGCCCTGACTATGCCATAATCCGAAGCAAAATCAGGTCTATTTGGATTGTACTCCAATCTAACTTCTGAGTCATTCACGCCTTCTATATCCAGGCCTAAAAATGGAAAAATATCTAAGACATCTTGTAATCTTCGTTGAGGAAAGAATTTGGCTATTCTGTCAAAACTGATTGTTATAACGGGCATCGGGGGATGCTCCTAAGCCAGCCCAGGTTATTATTATATAGATCCCGGACATCTGTTAAACCTAATCGTAACATTGCAAGTCTTTCTAGGCCTCCTCCCCAAGCAAGCACAGGATTTTCAAGGCCAAGCGGCCTTGTGACTTGAGGCCTAAAAATGCCCATTCCAAACAATTCGACCCACTTCTCTAATTTCTCATTATAAATCATGGTTTGTAGAGACGGTTCGGTGTAAGGGAAAAATGTGGGCCAGAATTTCACTTTTTTGATGCCTAATTTTTTGTAGAATTCAATCTGTAGAGCCATTAAATCCTTTAGTGTGACCACGCTATCCGTAACTACCCCTTCAACCTGCGTAAATTCAGCGAGATGCTTGTATGAAATCTTTTCATTCCTGAACACTCGGCCAATCGAAAATAGTTTGGCTTTGGTTGGTTTGTTGTCCGCAAGATATTTGAGTGTGATAGGCGTGGTATGTGTTCTTAGAACAATGCCCCTGGCATCTTCAATGTTCCATTTATAGCCCCAACCTTCGTTGTGAGAGACAGCAACTTTGCGAATTTGATCTTGGGTAGCGAATTTGTCATCCTTTATTTTTGATATGTAGAACGTATCCTGCATTTCTCTAGCTGGGTGATCCTGCGGAGTGAAGAGGGCATCAAAGTTCCAGAAACTCGTTTGCAACATGGGGCCTTCAATTTCAGTGAACCCCAACCCCACAAAAATTTCACTTATTTCTTTGACCAGGTTCACAATAGGATGAATTCTGCCAGGAAATAAAAAGCGAACAGGAGCTTCAACGTCAATAGGAGAACCAATTTCATGTTGCTCTTGGATTTGAATTTTGTTCTTGGGGCCGAATATCTGGCTGCTTATCTTTGCAGAAGAAAGGAACTTTTTACCATCTTCTAATATAGTTACGATGGATTCATCTGATAATTTACGTTCTATGACATAGTCGGGATCTCTCTTTTTGAGTGAATTAAAGGAGCTTATTTCGTTAGGACTGAGCTCAGAAACTTTTAGATTTTTCATTTCCAGAAGCTTATTCAGCAATCTTTCTTCAGCGGACAGACTGTCAGCTTCGGCTGTGAGGACGAATATCTTTTTTCCGGAATCATCAAGAACTTGTTCGATCCACTTGTTTTGTTTGGCATATCTGAATGCGCTGTGGCTATCACTTTGAGTGAAGAAGCCTGTATTCAGAATATCTCCGATATGGCTTTTGTCGCCCTTTAAGTGATTTACAAGCCTTCTTTCAGGTAAACCGTTCTGAATAGCAAGATACCCACTTTTACCCAAGGATATCACAGTGATTTCATCAAGACGAACCAACTTTTTTAATCTCAGCCATTCTACAGCACGTCTAATCTGGTCAAGACCAAGACCAGTATTTCTAGCCAATGTTTCTATCGATAGTTTATCGTTGATGACCAGAGCCTTTAAGACGGTTCCCTCGAGAGGATGGATCGGACCACCTGTGAAGCTAGTCATGAAAAGCCAGAGATTTCAAATGAAAAAGACTTTTTAAACGTTTAATGTCCAGAGTGGACATTGGAGCTAAATCGCCGAGTTGCAGCCTCAGACGCCAGTCTGACCGGAGATAAAGCGGACTTTCAAAATAATTTCAAGGTTACTCCATGGGAGGTAGAGGGTGATATTGACTATAGACGATTAATGGCTCAATTTGGTACCCTACCTATAACTTCAGAGATAATAGAAAAAATAAAGAAAGTAACTGGAGAAGTGCATCCCATGTTGAAGAGTCAATTCTTTTTCTCTCATCGTGATCTTGATTGGATTTTAAACAAGTATGACGAGGGCGAAGGTTTCTATCTTTACACCGGTAGAGGACCATCAGGAATGGTGCATATAGGTCACGCAATGCCTTGGTTATTTACTAAATATATTCAAGAGAAATTTGATTCGAAACTTCTCTTCCAGCTTACTGATGACGAAAAGTTTCTCCAGAATCAAGATCGTTCAAAGAAGGAAATTGAGCACTATGTTCAAGAGAATGTACTCGACATAATTGCAATTGGCTTTGATCCTGACAAAACGAAGATTATTGTAGACTCCAGAGATATTGGGCATCTCTACCCTTTAGCAATTGAGATAGCAAGAAGGATCACCTTTTCGACCGCAAAGTCAGTTTTTGGCTTCTCGAATTCTACTAATATAGGAATGATCGGATTCCCACCACTACAAGCCGCTCCATGCTTTCTACCTTCACTCATGGAAGGTAGGCCGACCCCTGTACTTGTTCCAGCTGCAATCGATCAGGATCCTTATTGGAGGGTAACGAGGGATATAGCTGAGCGTTTAGGTTATTACAAACCTGCGCAGATCCACAGTAAGTTCCTTCCTGGGCTTCAAAAGTTAGGCAAAATGTCCTCATCCAAGCCTGAAACAGCTTTGCTCACAACAGATGAACCAGAGATCATAAGTAAGAAGGTCTCTACAGCTTTTACCGGCGGCCAAGCTACCATTTCACTCCAAAGAATGCTTGGTGGAAATCCTTTGGGTTGTCCAGTATTTTGGTATTTGCGCTACTTATTTGATACTGAAAAAGAGTCAGATGAAAGGTTACTCAAATGCAAGAGTGGAAATCTCCTTTGCGGTGAATGCAAGAGCGATTTGTCAAAGGACGCACAAACTTTCTTGGTAGAATTTAAAAGAAGGAGAGAAAAAGCAAGGGACCGTGCTGATAAATTTACGTTTAAAGGTGCCTTTTGAGAGGCAGGCGCTAATGATAGTTGAGAAGATTGAGTGTTACGATAAATACGAGGCAGAAAAGCTTGCAGGGTTCTTGACTATGGATAAAAATGACTTTGTGTTTCTCCAGAGAATAACAACGGTATTTCAGAATGAAGTAGTTTTCATGCTAAAAGACAAATCTTCCCATTGCGTTATGTTGAGAGATTATCAGAGTGCGCTCAGACTAAATGAGGCAATAATGGAATCTATTAGGCATAAAAAAAGAATATCCAGCAATTTGAACAACAGTACGATAGAGATCACTATAAGCTAATGTCAGAAATAATTTGGATATAATCTTATTACTAAATCAAATCCAAAGACTAGACGCAATTTTGTTAGCAACACTGAGCTCGACACAAATTATGTGGTTATATTAAGAGGACCTATACTCGGGAAGGAGATGCCGATATTATTTCCTTCTTAGTAATTTGCCTTGGGCGTCTATTTGACCAGCACGAATTCGGGATGATGATATTGGGGTCCCATCTTCAGCTCTGACCATATCCACAATAATTATCGATAGTGGACTGATGCCTCTATTGATTCGGATTTTGTTTATCTCGTAACCTACTGTAGCTCTTTCAGTACTAACAATCAAGGCAGCCACGTCCTCCGATATTACTGCAGGTCCATATGTTGTGTCGAGTTTTACGATTTGAAATCGGGCGTCATCAAAATTTGAATGAATAGTCCTACGAAGGTTAGTAACCCTTTCGTCATAGGAATGAATAACCTTTCCTTTCGCCTTTGCGAACTCATCACTAGAAATTCCTATTATCACGTTCGTACCCACCTGGAATGCTTTAGAGAGCAGTGCTATGTGGCCCAAATGAATTTCATCAAAAGTTCCTCCAGTTGCAACTTTGCTATATTTGATGGCCATTATTTATACTCTGACATCCTGTCAGCGCCTATCTTGATTTTATAAGTGCAAATTCCTTTTTTGTTAAGACTAGTACGGACGTCATAGCAGATCAACGCCTAAGGAATCAAAACAATGGCCTAATCGCATTCTTCGCAGGTCATGTCATGTGCCTTTCTGGAATATTTTGACGCATTGTGGGGGGCATACATTCTCACAAGCCATACAAAAGATGCAGTCTTTTTCTCTGGCCATAAATGTTTT
>NZ_QURE01000068.1 GCF_009898475.1 Nitrososphaera sp. AFS
CATACTACATGCGAACGATTATCAAATTTTTTTATTAGGTTTCGCAACTTGACCTCAAACGATTCGTTTATTATTTGGAGTATTAATAATTATTTAATGTGGGAAATTTAATTGATCTAAGTTAGCTTTAATGCTTTTTAAAACTTTAATCACAAAGCATAAGACTGAGAAGATTGGTCGGAAAGTGTGCGCAAGCTTCAGATTGCTGTGATTGGATATAATAAGGACAGGTGCACTGAAGAAGCTCGACTTCTAGCGTATCAGGTCGGAAGTGAAATAGCTCAGGCAGGTGCTATTTTGATCTGTGGCGGATTAGGAGGGGTAATGGAATCAGCCTGTAAAGGTGCTAAGGATAAAAACGGTTTTACGGTTGGCATTATACCACAAGACGAGTTTTTGTTTGCAAATGAATTTTGCGACATAGTGATATGTACCGGGATGGGATTTGCACGTGATTTTATTACAGCTAATTCAGCAGACGGAATCATATCTATTGGGGGAGGAGTTGGCACGTTGATAGAAATGGCAGTCGGCTATATGAAGAAGAAGGTAATTGTAACAATACAAGGAAGTGGCGGGGTGTCAGATAGTTATGCCGGAAAATACTTAGACGAACGCAAGCGAGTTCCAATTTTGATAGCAAAAGACGCCCATTCCGCCGTACAAATGTTTTCAGGAGGCTGAAATCATTTGTCTTCATAGGTACCAATGTGGGGATTAGGCTCGTAACGTGGACCATATTTTGCAGACATCTCGTTCAATTTGGTTAGAACGTTTTTCACTCCGAATTGCTTGACAGTCTCAAACAAGTCTGTCTTTAAGCCCATGCCTAGGTTGAGGGCCTTGTCAAGGTCTGCTTTAGTGCATACATTGTTTGAAATCAACCATGCAGCATTATTAGCTGCTGTTGCCACCAAACCAATTGGATTATATTTCTCAGCTTCTTCGCTCGTTAGATTTATACGCTCGTAAGAATTACTGCTATATTCATAAAAACCCCTACCTGTCTTCTTCCCAAAATATCGACAATCGACGAGCTGCTTTATTCTCGGATGAGGATTTATTACCTTTTTATCTCTGGCATACATTTCTAGTGTAGCCTTATAAATTACATCCAAACCAGTATAGTCTGCAAGCTCGAAAATGCCCATCGGATATCCCATCTTGTATTTTACTGCTGAGTCTAGCTGGGTCATTGTGACTCCATCCCTGTCCAAAAAATAGGCAGCTTCATGTACTAATGGGATAAAAATCCGGTTCACTATGAAGCCGACTACGTCTTTTTTGCAAAGGACTGACTCCTTTCCAAGCTGCTTTACAAAATCAAGTACGGATTTAGTAGTTTCTGGTCTGGTTTCCCGTCCTGGAATCACTTCTACCAGTCGCATCAATTGAGGCGGGTTAAAAAAGTGCAGGCCTATGAACTTATCTGGCCGCTTTGTCAATGCAGCCATTTCGGTTATTGGCAATGTACTTGTATTGGATGCATAAATTGCTTCTTCATCTGCAAATCTGTCGACCTCAGCATACAGCTTCCTTTTAATTTCTAGATCCTCTGGTACTGCTTCAACAATGAAATCAGTTCCAGCAAGAGACTTTTCCAAATTTATTTCAGGAGTAATTCTTTTGAATATAGTTTCAGATTCTATCTGAGTGATTTTGTTTTTTTCGGCTAGTTTACTCAGAGACCACTTTATTTTATCTAGTGCCTTATTCAACAAGATTAAATCAATATCACGTAATATCACGTTGTAGCCAGCCATTGCAGAGACTTGCGCTATCCCGTGACCCATTATTCCAGAACCTAGAACCGTTATATTTTTGCTTATTGACATGTTTAGGTACCGAGTTCTTCCCAGTTTTTAATATTCCTGAATTCAGCTGAAGCTTTTATAGGATCATTAATTAGACTTTGTTATTTGGATCTGAACAGGTTTTCCGGAGATATAGAGAGCCTTTCCTTAAAAATGAGCTCTGGACAATCGCCAGAATTTGAGAGGCGTATGGGATTTGTCAAATTCAGACTTATCGAGCTATACAAGAAAAATTTGGTGAAAATAAACCATTCAGTAATGGAACTAATTTGTGCTAAGCATCTTATCCGCTATGGCTATGTTGTAGATGTTGAGAAGCAATTAACGCAGATATTGGTGTGTGATCTGTATGGAACAAAAGGAGAAGGATCTACGGTCGTCGAAATTGAAACAGGGTTTGTACCTCCTGACCATGCTCTAGATCCACTGTCATACTATTATGCACGTATTGCAAGCAAAATCTCTAGGTACAGCAGATTTGCCAATCAATTCATTTTAGCTACTACACCTGTAAGTATCCTTCCCATTCCAGCAATGTTCAGGCGCCCACCAAGGGATAGACGAACCGATGAGATACATAATCTCAAACGTATATGTGATACTTACTATCGCAATCCGCCAGTTTCAGAAGAAGACATAGTAAGCGGTAGAATCCATATTATCTATATAATAGACATAGATCAAGGTAATGTGACGGAAATTGACGTCGATTCTTATTTTGATTGTATCAGTATGATGGCACCAGCTTCAAACATCATATATGGACCAAGATGAAATGGCAAATTTTCGTATTTACATATTTGTTCACACATTAAACTACATCTCCAGGCAACACGCGGAAACTGATTTTTTCAGATTTATATTACTGCATAATCCACTCTTTTCGACAGTTCTGTAATGCGAGCGCAGGTCCTAATGTACAAACAGGACGATCCGGCAAAATGTACTGCCGCAAAGCTTGTTAGGTTCGGACTTGCTGAATCCATTAGGTTTGTTAGACCTGATGCGATATTGTTAGATCCATTCTCAAAAAACGTCTTGACTTCCAGTGACAGTGTGTATTGTAAATCGATATGTGCAATTGATTGCTCTTGGGAAAAGGCACAGGTTCTATTTGCAAAAAGCAAATTGAAACACCATTCGCGCCGTCGTTTGCCGGCGTTGCTAGCAGGCAACCCTATTAATTATTCTAAAATATCCAAACTTACTACCGCAGAAGCGTTGGCAGCCTCACTTTTTATTTTGGGATGCAGAAAAATGTCAGAAAGCCTTTTGGCCAAGTTTAAATGGGGACACACATTCCTAGAGCTCAATCTTGGGATTTTGGATGATTATGCCAAAGCACCTAGCGGTAATGATATCCGAGTGTTGGAAAGAAAATATTTTCCTCAAGTATATTAATATATCCAATTTACAAAAAAAGAATGTGAGCTAGCGCGCGGGTTACTCGAAAGAGAGGAAACTCCTCCCTCATTGCAGGCACTCGAATTAGCGATAATTAGCTGGAGACAGCTGGCAACGGAACAGAAAACAAATCCAGCTATAAAGAAGCGATGATGGTGAATAGCTTGAGCCTTTTAGACTTGGAATGAAACCGCCGTCCCGGGTGGAGCAAGGCCAAACAGAGCATTAAGGATCCTGCATCTGCTCGGGTTGGCCGCTCAGCGGAATCCCGCACAGAACAGAAGGAGGGTTACAGCTAGCACACATCTTTACTTTCATTACAGGCGAAATAAGTTTACAAGTGTAGTCTTCAGGGAGCCAACTGCAAGTATTGATTCAAAAAGGAGAGCCTGATCCTGTACCGGGAGACCTAGGGCTAGCTGTTGCACCTTCATTTGAACCTTTGGTGCCTCGACTAGGCGCTTTTTGTGCTTTTGGCGTCCGCGATTTCAACAGCACAAAAATGGCAACTCCTCCCATCATGCCGGCGAAGACTAGTAGCACTTGTATAGGGAAGCCGCCAGTAGCAGTTGTTGTGCCTGCAGGAGCTTGGCTAGTTACAATAGCAACTTGGCCGCTGCCAGATTGTTGGATTTTTGAGAACCCTGGTATCTGAATCTGGGCACTCGGAGGTGGTGTAGATGCATGAACTCCTACTGTTTCCCCGTTTATGGTTGCGCTAGCGTCCTGGACTTGCTCGGTATAAGCTCCTTCCCTGAGACTGCTCTCTCCGAGGGCGTATACGGAGACAGCTCTGGATCCGGGCTGTTGACTGAAAAGACCAGATGAGCCTGCAATACTTCCTGTCGGATCAAAAAGAAAGTGCCAGTTATTCATATCCGCACCAAGGGTTTGAAAGTCGAACAAAGGAGCTTGCATTATTGAAGCAGCCTGTGAGTTTAACAACCCACGTGCAAGTGTAGGATCAAGAGCTTCGAATAATCCAATTGGGGAATTAACATTGATTTTTCCGTATTTCGGCGTATCGATTATTGTTGGCTTAGTTACCGTGATACTCCTCCAATTAAGATCCAAAACTGTCCCTTGTGTTGTGTTTTGCAACACATAATTGGAAAGAGTTGGCTGTATGTCAACTTTGTAAGAGACTAATGCCTGGGTCGGCTCGCCTAGTAAATCTCCAGTATAGGTCAACGTTGCGTTACTAATTTGAACATGGCTATTTTTTTGACTTGCAAAAGCTTGGTTGAAGGCCGCATATAATTGATCCATACCGCCAGTTGTTCCACTAACCGTGAACCTCACATGTTCTGACTTACCATTAAATTGCTTTGCTAAAGGGCCCCCTGCAGGGTAAGTCAAGGTAATAAATCGTACAGCAGTAAAATCAGGGGTGGCACTGTTGGTTTTTGGTGAGAGGAGTGCCGTAAATTGAACAGCGAAAGCGTTGTTCATAACAGAGAAAATTAACATACCACTGATTACACATGCTGAGAGAACTGCAGCAAGTTTCACAAAGGAACTTTGTAGTTAGTTGTTTATAATCTTTGTTGAAAGTACTTTATTTCTAAAATGGGATGCTTTGAATGATAGTGTGTTTCTTTAGTACTCAGCAAGGATTTGTATATTTCTACAACAACCTATAATTTGGAATTCTATGTTGCGCTCGTTTTAGTAATATTCTCCATTCCGAAAATCTTACATAATGTAGTATAGCTCTCCAAAGCGTGATCACTGTTCTCGCCGGGGGAACCGGATCAATCAAGCTTATACGAGGACTTGTCTCGCAAGGCTGCGATATATCTGTTGTTTCAAACGTTGCGGACAATTTTTGGCTATATGGACTTTACATCTGCCCAGATATTGATACCGTGATCTATGGATTAGCTGGCCTGCTTGATCTTACTAGAGGTTGGGGAATAAGAGGGGACACCTTTGAATGTCTGAAACAGATTCAAAATCTCAGAGAACATGCATGGTTCAAAATCGGAGATAAAGATCTTGCTACACATATTTTACGTACTGCTATGCTGAAGAACGGAAAAAGTCTGTCATGTATCACTGAATTCATGAGACAGAGGTTTTCAATTTTATCACGAATACTCCCCGCTACTGACGATCCTATTGAGACAAGAATATCAACCAACAAAGGAGAAATGCATCTCCAGGAGTTCTGGGTTAAAAACCAGGCAAAACCTGCGATATTAGGGATTAGGTATGAAGGAATCAAAGCAGCTGAAAGCAATCGAGAGGTAATCAAGGCAATCAAGAATTCAAAATTAGTAATAGTGGCACCCGGAAATCCTGTTACGAGTATAGGGCCCATACTTGCAATCAACGGAATTAAGAAGACACTTGCAGAAGAGAGAGAAAAAATTATAGCAGTATCGCCTATTATTGCTGATGCTGCAATAAGCGGGCCTGCAGTAAAATATATGAAAGCAATTCAAATTGAACCATCAGCATTTGGGGTTGCAGAATTTTACTATCAAATTGCGTCGAACTTTGTTATTTCAAAAGGAGACGTGAGTTCGGCTAGACGAATATCTAACCTTGGTACCAGAGTTCACGAGACAAACATAGTTATGCAAACGGCTGAAGATGAACAAAGATTAGCTACCTATCTTTTGAATCTACACTTAGGTTAGAAATGAGGACTTTCGCCATAGTACCGGTAAAGAGATTTGATAGAAGTAAATCTAGGTTGGGAACAATTCTAAGCTTAGATGAAAGAAGAAAACTATCCGAGCTCTTGCTTGTAAACACTGTTAGGACGCTTGAGCAATCGAATGCTATCTCCAGTACAATAATTGTTACAAGTGAAAGCTCTGCAGAAGAGATTGTAGGCACGACAAGGGCAGAATTCTTGAAACTAGATAACGACAACGGGGTTAACGCAGCGCTTTTGTTAGCTGATAAATACAGCTCACAAAATGGAGCCGATGCCACACTTGTTATCCCACAGGATATTCCACTTCTATCTGCCACGGATATCGATAATCTTTGTAGTAGAGCAGAGCAACTTGCGAGATGTATCGTTATATGCCCGTCAATTAGGTACGATGGTACTAATGCGCTCTTGAGAAAGCCCCCGCAACTTATGAAGACTCTTTATGATAAAGATAGTTTTAATTCTCACATAAGGGCCGCTGTAAAGATAAATGTCCCCATTAGATTTTTTTTGTCCGGAAGAATGATGAAGGACTTAGATTCCATTGAGGATATCCGGATTCTGATGAAAGAACAAGTGTTAAATCTACCCCTTGCGTTTTTAAAATCCACGCTATAGAATGGTTCTTTCTTGGATGTCCGATCCTACCAACACTATAGAAATCACGGTATTCGCATGTTCAAGATAATGCTTAATTCTAGTAGCTCAGGCTCAAGTAAAATGTAGACC
>NZ_QURE01000069.1 GCF_009898475.1 Nitrososphaera sp. AFS
TTAAAGGTTCCAACAACCTGCCTTTTTGATTTGAAATCAGGGTCGATAGGACCTTCCTGTTTAGAATAGTTTGTGCCAGTACCGCTAAGAGAAATAGTAGTATTATCACTAGCACCTATCGTAGGAGTACTAGTGGTCACAGCAGTAGCAGGGGTAGTAGTAGTTACAGCAGCAACAGCGCTATCTGTTGATTTTGTCATTGTTGCTGCCATAGCTTTGGGCGCCGCTTGAGGTCGGTTAACAATCTGCGGAGCAACTTTTTGACGCTTCATAGGGCATAACTGAATATGGACTTCCTTCATGCTCTCTAGCGTAATAGGATTGGTATGGACGAGCAGACAACCACAGTCTTGACAAATATACTCGCTGTCTGACGACATTAATAGTTGAGAATATTTATTCGTATTTAATCCTTCTTAGAGGAAACCTCATTTCCAGAGGGTCTATTAGCTGGAACTGCTAATCATTGATGCAGAACAATATGGACTTGGGAAATAGCGCTTGTTAGCCCAGGAACTTTAGAATTGACAGGCCTCTTAATATCGGTAGCTTCCATTGATCGTGAATTCCGATAAAAACTAATAGTAAGGCGTATGTATTTAGCAATCAATATTGTCTGGTCTCGGCGGTACATACTGGGCCGAAGTTATTGAAGTGTTACGTTCTGTTATCCCGTTCTATGACAGGGTAAATAAGGCTATTTCATTGGGTAATGACACAAAATTTAGAATTAGAGGGGTCAAAGGGCGCATTAACTCAGGTAGCCTATTGCTTGATGCTGGTTCTGGCTACGGGAATATGTCTCGTGTAGTGCTCAGTGAAATAAAGGGTGTAGCAAATATTGTGATGTACGATCCAATTCCCCAGATGCTTTTTACTGCGAAGGAACTTTTTAAAACTGAACGCTCGAGTCCGAGTATGTCAGCTGGAGTATTTGAGTATCTACCCTTCAAAAATGATACTTTCGATGCGATTCTTTGCGGATATTCGCTTAGAGATGCGATTGTGCTTAATAAGGCGATCTCAGAGTTCGCTCGAGTGCTAAGAGGTCACGGTTTATTAATTATCGTAGATTTAGGAAAGCCGGATAGTGTTCTGCTAGAGAAATTAGTGTCATTTTATTTGAGATACGTGCTAGGCATAATTGCTTTCGTGGTGGCCGGAAGGGCTGGCCTTAAGTTCAGAACACTCCACGGTACCTATTTGAAATGGCCCAAAAACTCCGTACTGAAAGAAATTTTAAACCAGCACTTTGACAAGGTGGAATTTGAGACCAAGCTACTGGGTGGCGCTATCATAATAGCTGCAAGCAAGTCGGTTAAACGATATAGAACATCATCCCGCTAGGGATTGAAAATTGCCTTTAGGTTTAGCGCAGGATAATTCTTATCTCATCTTTGCCTAATCTACTGCCACCGTTGAATCAAATTCGAGCATTTTTGTTATGATTGCTTTTTTGGGCTCGTTTGCGCGCAAAGTTAATTAGATGCGTCTCATTTTTTCCAGGTTATCGAATGGAAGGGTCAATGAAAGCACGAGAGATTCTCGACATGGTCTTTTCAAGAAATGAGGGAATAGTAACGGAGGACGCAGCAAAGGAAATCTTGACAAATTATGGAATCAAAGTTCCCTCTTATGCACTGGTCAAGACCGAATCTGAGGCTGCCGAAAAGGCAAAACAGATCGGGTTTCCGTTGGTGGCAAAAATTGTTTCGCCGAAAATTCTTCATAAAACTGACGTAAAAGGGGTCAAAACTGGGCTCTCTTCAGAGGACCAGGTGAAGGATGCATTTGTCGACATGTACGGCCGTCTTCATATGCAATACCATGCGAAGGGAGTATTGCTGGAGAAGATGGCTCCCGCGGGTATCGAGTTGATAATTGGCCTGCAAAACGATCCCCAATTCGGCCCTGTAATAATGGTTGGCATGGGCGGCATCAATACTGAGATATTTAAAGACGTATCATTTCGAGTCCTTCCTATTACTACCAAGGATGCGATAGACATGATTGATGACCTAAAAGGAAAAGAGATTTTGAATGGGTTCAGAGGCTCAGATCCGGTCGAAAAGAATATGCTAGCAAATGCCATAGCTTCTATAGGAAAACTTGGGACTGATTTAGCACCGTACTATGAGAGTATAGATTTCAATCCAATTATTGTGTATAGAGACAGTTATTGTGTAGTTGATGCTAAAATAATTCTAAGGGACAAACCTAACCCGGAAGCTATTTCAAAATCCGAGCCAGATGCATCCTATATGGATCTTTTCTTCAATTCTAAATCGATTGCCTTGATTGGTGCCTCCCCTGAGAAAGGCAAAGTGGGGAATTCAGTTTTCGAAAGTTTAGTAAAGCACGAGTACAAGGGGAAAGTCTATCCTGTCAACGCAAAGGGTTATCCCGAGATTATGGGTGTCAAAGCATACAAGAACCTCGACGATATTACCGAACCGGTCGAAGTGGTGGTAGTCACCGTAGATCTCAAGTTCGTTCCTGAACTATTGAAGAGCTGTGGCAAGAAGAATATTCACAACATGGTCATTATATCAGGAGGTGGCAAGGAACTTGGAGGAGAGCGAGCGGCGATCGAGCAGCAAATAAAAGAACTCTCTAGAGAGCTAAAGGTTAGGATAATTGGGCCTAATTGTATTGGGATGTTCAACGGTCAAAACAGGCTCGACTGTGCTTTTCAGGGCCACGAACGTATGTTGAGGCCTCAAAACGGAAACGTCGCATTTCTTTCGCAAAGTGGCACAGTTGGCATTGCTTTTATGGAGACAGCTGACACATTTGGTATGAGCAAAATGATTTCTTATGGCAACCGGTCCGACGTAGACGAGGCAGATATGATTTGGTACCTGTCGAACGATCCTCAAACGAAAGTTATAGGACTATATGTAGAGGGGCTTGGAGACGGGCGTAAATTTATGAACACAGCACGAAAAGTAATTCATGAAGCCAAGAAACCTGTAGTCGTGTTCAAAAACGGACGAACAAGCAGAGGCGCGAAGCAAGCACAATCTCATACAGGCTCGCTAGGAGGGTCGTATGCAGTGGTTAAAGGAGCGCTAGATCAGGCTGGGATTATATCCGTCGATAGTTACGAGGAGCTGACTGGTTCGCTCAAGGCATTAATCTGGCAACCTATTCCTAGTGGTGGCAGAGTTGCAATGATCACGAACGGGGCAGGGCCAGTTATTGCAGCTATTGATCACTTTGAAAAACTAGGGTTGTCACTAGCTGAAATTACTGATGATAGCATGAAAAAATTAAAAGATCACTACCCTGCAACCTATGTCGTAGGCAACCCGTGTGACATTACTGGTTCTGCAAGCGCAGACGATTACCACTTTGCAATCCAAACCTTTCTGGACGATCCCAGTGTAGATATTGTCATGGCGTGGTTCGTTTTTCAAGACGATCCATTGGAAGTTACAATTGTAGATGTATTGGCCGAGTTCCAGAAACAAAAGAAAAAGCCTGTCATCGTAGGTGCAATGGGTGGCCCCTTCACCCAGAAGATTTCGGCTCAAATCGAAGACCAAAATGTTCCAGTTTATGGCACGGTCACCTCTTGGGTAACGGCTGCTGGGAGTCTAGCGAAATGGTCTAAAATAGTGGCAAGACCTAACTCTTGAAGGCTTCTGTTGTCGTTAGGCGTGATAAAACAGAACACACTTTGAAACCGCCTGAGCGTGTCTAAAATATCAGGAAAAGGTTATTATATTTATAAAACCAAATAATTGTTGATGGAAAGCACAGAACTGAGTCAGATCATCACTATTACCGAAAAGGCTGCGCAAAAGGTTGGAGAGTTTATGAAACAAGAAGGCAAGGATAACCTATATTTGAGAGTTTATGTATCTGGTGGTGGATGTTCTGGCCTGTCATATGGCATGGGATTTGAAGAAAAAGCTGAAGAGGACGATCACATCATTGAGCAAAATGGTGTCAAGGTTCTAATAGACGGATACAGCCAACGCTATCTGAAAGGTGCCAACATCGACTACATTGAGAGTTTGATGGGAGCGGGTTTCAAGATTAACAATCCCAACGTAACAAAGAGTTGTTCGTGTGGACATTCCTTCAATACTGATTAAATTCGGTATAGAAGAGAAGCTTCATCCTCGCTATTTTCGTTATACGAGCCTCTAAGGCCACAATCCTCTTATTTTTATCGCTTCAACTACTCTATTCACTGCCAATAGGGTACTGGCTTTTCGCATGTTTACCTGATATTTCTCATGCGTAGAATATACATCAGAAAATGCTCGAGTGATGTTCTTGTCTAACTTGTCGTTTACTTGATTTTCACTCCAGTACTCCCTTCTAAGGTTTTGTAGCCATTCAAAATAAGAGACCGTTACGCCGCCCCCATTGGCCAAAACGTCTGGGATTACCAATATCTTATTTTTGTACAAAATATCATCTGCCTCAGTGGTGGTTGGCCCATTAGCTGCCTCCGCAACGATCTTTGCACTAATTTTTGAAGCATTTTTCCTTGTGATTTGGTTCTCAAGTGCGGCTGGGATTAGGATGGTACAATCGGTCTCGAGAACATCAGAATCACCAATGGACTTGCTTTCTGCAAACCCTATAACGGATCCCTTTGTTTCTTTGTGCTTTCTGAGGGCTCCGACCTGTATTCCGTTTTTGTTATATACTCCCCCCCTTGAATCCGACACAGCGATAACCTTCGCGCCCTGTTCTTCAAGAAGCTGAGCGGCATATTGGCCAGCATTGCCAAAGCCTTGGACTGCAACTGTAGCAGTATGCATATTTACCTTCAACCTGTTTGCCGCTTCGCGTACAGTAAATGATAGGCCTCTCCCTGTGGCTTCTGCACGACCTAATGAACCTCCTATTTGTAGTGGCTTTCCAGTTATGATTTCGGGCTGACCATAATTTCCTTTTAGTGCGGAGTAAGTGTCCATTATCCATGCCATCTCCTTACCGCCTGTATACACATCAGGTGCAGGTATATCAGTGCGAGGGCCAATAATGTCAGCTATTCCATAAGCGTATCTCCTCGTCATTCGCTCAAGTTCTCCTTCAGACATGCGCTTGGGATCACAAATAATGCCTCCTTTCCCGCCACCGTACGGGATGTCAGCTATGGCACACTTCCACGTCATCCACATTGATAAAGCCTTCACTTCATCGATAGTAACTTGGGGATGATACCTTATGCCGCCTTTATATGGGCCCCTTGCATCATTATGTTGCGATCTAAAACCAGTAAAAACCTGAATTTCTCCATTATCCATCTTGATAGGGATTGAAACTACCAGAACCCTCTTTGGGTGGGCAAGGACTTGATGTAATCCTTTGTCAAGATTGACTAACTTGGCAGCTTCGTCCAGCTGTTCTAGTGCCATATCGAAAGGGTTTATCGTCGAAACATTTCTTGATTCTGACATTATACAACACAAAAAAAAGTGTTGAATGCGCCTATGCTGCTGTAAATGGGCTGTAAATCTTGTTTTAATCCAAACTATTTAACTTCTCCGCTAGTGTATTTTCTAAGCTCAGTGGGTCTTAAGAGAACAGATCCAAGATAGCATTAATTAAATACCAAATCGGACAAAAAAGCTAAGCACCGGTACTTTGGAGCTTGTTTGAGATTGATATTCTAATCTCTTCATCATTCTTACCTTCGTAGTCGATGCCAAGCGACTTTGCAATTGTCTGTAACTTTTCATGTTCAGACGCCACTGGGCCATTAATTCGAGGGTTCATAAGATTCAAGTCATTATTAGTGGTAGCTGCTCCTGATGTAGCATCTTGGATCTCCCTTCTCAATAATTCTTGGGCCTTGTGATACTCGCCTATCGCCTTACCTATTGTTTTAGATACTTGTGGGGTCTTCTTGGTACCAAAGATCAAGAAGAGTGCAAGGAGGCCTATGATTATCCATTCAGGACTTATGCTCAACTGAAATATTGATAGGAGCATTGTCAATTTTGTCTCCCTGATTACTCCCTACCTTGTAGAATTATAGTATTTACTGCCCAAATAAAGATTTTGGGACTACTCCATGTCCCTTCTTTGAAAATAGCAATCAAGATCAAAATTGTCATGGTACTTTTCAGTTGTCCATGGATTGGCATGCCGAATCGCACAATCATGCTGCCATCCGAATAGCTACCTTATATGAAGGTCACTGTCGGCCAATAAAACCAAACATCCTCCGATGTGGTCACTACCAAAAGAAAAATGTCATGGAGCGACGCTCTTTATGTCACAGCTAACGGGAATTGAGCTTTTTCTGGATTTATTGGATTGAAAAGAATCCCATACACCGTGACAGTAACTTGGTAGCTGCCTGGTTGAGGGAAGGTATACGGTATCGTTACTACACCTTCAGCTGTGTGCAATGGTTGGTTTGGATGTCCTGCGAGAGCAGATGCCTGAAACAATTGCTTCCCATTTTGAGTAATAACAAAGTCATAATCTATATGTGGCTGAACAGCCGCGCCACTTTTCTGATCAAAGCTAACTTTGAAATTAGTTTGAGCGCCTTTTTTTATCGGACTTGGGCTTGGCAGTAGGATAACATGAAGGGTTCCGCCGCTTGTGACTTTATTCATGGAGCCATTTGGTGTCTGTGCATAGGCAGGAGATGCAAAAAGCAACATTCCACAACTAGCAGCTAGTAACATAAAAGCGCTTACTGAAGATTTCAATCATTAACACCTTTGCAATTGTTACTGCAGGCTAAGAATATTATAACGTTGCGAAAGGTTACACATCAACCATCTGGCTTAGATATATCAAACTCTATACTATCTTCGTTTGTAATATAAGCTTCTTCTACAATCTTGCGTTCCATAATAATACATGCCACTTGGAAGCGTGGAGTACTCATTTTTGGAGCGAATAGCTAGGTGTTCGATTCGGCACCTGGTAGAGACAAATTTTTTAAAATTTTTTAATTAAGAATTCTAGATGCAATGACGTCAACGTCAACTCGACAGGTTGACCATAGGGTGGATACCTAGAGTTTCGGAATGTATCCCTGCATAGACCACTGCATATCCTGGCCTAGCGTCCATATACACGAGCCTAGCCTTCGTTGCTCAGCCGTCCTTTAAAAGGCGATTTCTCGTCCATATATCCTAATGTAGGTACATGGTACAAGAAAATATGGACCTTAAGAAGAAAGTCAGATTACCGTAACGGATAACCTCGCTTAGCCCAATCGATAATAGACCCATCATATACCTTCACTCTCTCATATCCAGCTTGCTTCAGCTGAAGATATTTGTGTGATGCGCGGACACCAGCGTGGCAAAAGCATATTATTTCGCTCTCTTTTCCTATGCCTTTGCGCTCAAAGTCCTCCTCTAATTCGGATTTGCCTTTTAGCATTTCGCCAGCGTGTCCTACTCCATCCTCCCAATTATCCAATATGGACCCTGGAATTCTGGCTTGGAAATGCTCTTGAGGAGTCCTTGCGTCCAAGAATAGAACATTTGGATCTTCCAATCTTTTCTTTATGTACTCTGCATCCGCTCTGATCGATTCGGTTATCTTTGGTTTAAACCTGAGCTGTGCTTCAATGTTAGCCTTAGAAGCCTCACGTACCACTGATTTGGGGACATCCCGTGTAACAGGATAACCAAGCTGTAACCATTTACTAAATCCGATCGCAAGAACTTGAACGTTACGATGCCCGTAATACATCAGTGTCCAGGCTACTCTACCGACCGAAGGATCCGAAGCCTCGCCATAGACTATGACATCTTTAGAATCGTCAATTCCAAAAGCACTAAACAACTTTTCAGCTTCATTCCCATCTATAACCAAGCTCGCCCCCTCTTCTGACACGCGGATAACATCTTCCAAACCCAGAGGTTTTGCATTTTTAATGTGCCCAAAGCTGTAAGGAATTGAACCTCTTGCATCTAAGATGACTAGTTCAGGATTCTCCAAACGAGATGCAAGCCACTTAGCATCTACAGTTATAGAGCTCATACCCATTATTGTCAGTACAGTCTATATAATTGATTAGCAGTCGTTATTGTTATTCGAATTATGCAGCTTTAGAGAGAGGGCTGGTTCGTCGAATTATCTGTGAAGCTGCGGCTCTCTGTTATTTCGATTCACACAAAGCTTCAGTTTCGAACCAAGTTTCCATCAGCTGAGTACTAGGACGAACACAATCAAATCTTGCTGCCCAGTCAATTTTAATAGCACTGGAGCTAGTATATTCTAGCAAAAATTGGCCAGATTCAGTCTTTCCAAACTATTCTTAGCTGGTGTATGTGCACTGTTTGCTTCATTGGTTCTGGATGCGATCAACTATGCCCGAGGACTATTTGGACCAAGCATTCTCTCAGTAATACCAATAATACTAATACTTATTGGATTAGGATTAATTGGCTATGATTTTTGGAGGAGGATGCATTAGATGATCCGAACATGAAGCCTGAAAAAAGGAACAGATCCTCTGTGATCAGAGCCTTCTGGAGACACCTATAGATCTGATAGGAAAAGATGGAATCCATCAGTCCTTTCCTAAAGTGGTATCTCTAACTTCATGGGGTGAGCAAGCTGAAAAAATTCCATCTTCAGCGAGGAAAGCCACAACCAAGTTATAATGTTAATATGTTAACAAAGTTGAATTTTCCGCAGGCAGGGTACTGGCTAAGATTGGCGGTGACGGTTTTGTAAGCATCGTATATCGAGACCCGCGAAGTCAACTCATAAGGAATGGTAGAAGATGGCACAAGGGGTGTGACGCTGTAAGACCAATGGATCTCAGGAGACGCGCAGATTTGCAGTTTGGGCATATCTAGAATCTGAGGATAAGCTCGAGATTGTTAATGAATACTCATAATGATAGATAATTCATTGTTGTTGTAGTACACATGGAAAATTCAGATTCCACATCCGACCAGGGCTGAGTAAAGGAGGAAGTATTATAAGATATGCTATTCAACTGAAAGGTATGTCAGTGGCCAAGATATTGGAGCTCGTAGGAAGTTCAAAGGAAGGTTGGGAAGACGCGGCCCAAGTTGCTATAACAGAGGCAGCCAAGACCGTTCATGGGATTAGAGGATTGGAAGTTACAGACATGACTGCTCGTGTGGATAGCAATACAGGTAAAATAGAAGAGTATCGAGTATGTGTTAAACTGTCATTCAGCGTTGAGAGATAGGATAGCCTCACCGGTTATCAGTCACAAAGTAGCCGGCCTGGCTGTTGTATAGATATCATTATAATTCTGCGTATCATTCAGAACTCGAAGCTGACATTTTGCGTAAATGGGTCTGTGATAGTCATTCTCTGCAGGAAGATCCTTTAGGGCTTGAAAAATAGCGATATCAGAAGCAAATATTGAGCTATGCAAACAATACATTTAGGCTTGTCGTACCAGATGCTGCGAGATAGATATTGAGAAATACAAATGCCTCCAATAGCATCTGACTAATTTCTTTAAAAGAATTCGAATTGCCTTCAACAGCAAAGTTAGAAATTTCGAAGGCGAAAGTTGTGCAACATTTGATTTCAGCAAAGAATCTCGATATTGTATAATTCCGTTTTGTTTACTCTTGCTATGACTATTATGGAACAACCACTTTGACTATGTCACATTCAATTGTGATCGGCAATTACAGGAGGTATAAATAGGATTAAGAGTCGACCTTTCAAGTTGGCTACTTCTATTGATACTACAGCTAAGTCCCAAGTCATAGCAAAGACGAAAAAGTTACAAGAAGATTTCTCAAAATTGGTGGTACTTGCGGATACTTTAGGTAAGGAGCCAACTAACATTTGTGGTATCGATGTTGCATATAAAAAAAATGTTGCATACTGTTCAGCTGTTTTAATTAATACACAAACTATGAGGATGGTAAAAAACATTCACAAATCTTCTCTCGTGATTAATCCCTACATCCCCGGATACCTTATGTTAAGAGAGTCAGAGGCACTTCTGAATGTTTTAAGGCCTCTTAGGTCAAGTATTGATGTGTTGTTGATCGATGGTCACGGGGTTCTACATCCGAGAAAATGTGGCCTAGCCTGTTATGTTGGTATATTATTAGATCTTCCAACGATAGGAGTGGCTAAAAGTCTCCTTTGTGGTGTCGTAAGAAATGATCACTCAATTTTAATTGGTGGTATGCCCTGTGGATTCGAGTTAACTAGAGCGAATAAAAAACCAATATACATTAGCGTTGGTCACGGGTTAACTTTGGAAACCGCAGTAAAAATTGTCTCCAGTTTAATTTTGCCAAAGGAAAGGTTACCAGAGCCCTTAAGACTAGCAGATCGCTTTTCCAAAACTCAAGCTAGAAGTTACAAAAGCTAACGATTAATTTTTATTATTTATGTTTACGGCTAAATAGGATTTTTGGTCATATCACAAATGCTGGAATCAGTAATTCAATTGCTCGAGATTGCGCTTGGCCTCAAAGAATTATTAACAACGGCTGGTCTTAAAGTAGAATGCATCTAATCGGAGTGGCCAAGCGTTTTATCTTCAATACTATGAATTGATCAGTATGTGGAAAAATACTTTACAAAGAAGCTAGGAAGATAACTGCAGATAGATATATTATCGCGTAACCTACCATTTTTCTACACGCCAATATAGATTCAAGGTAACTTCATTTATCGTGGTCTCTGGATTTGGATTTATACCATAGAATTCTTTTCAAAATGGCCCGGAGGATTTCTGATTTTAGCTCTGAATTCATCATGACTGAATTATAAAATAAAATAAATAAAATAAAATAGACACTGTACACTAAATTCCCTGGAAGTACCTGTATGTCAATAATAGATCGATAACACATTAGGTACCAAAGGCGGATATTTCCATTACTATAGAGACGGATTCTGACAGAAATAATGCTAACCTGGGATCAATTTCTAGTCCTCATTGATAAATGTTAATTACATTTAGTTAACTAATCATTTTACCTGTTAGTAATTTACCACACCACTTACGTTCATAGTCATCACATATGATCATAACAAATAGTAAATTGATTTTATCAATTTGGTCTTGTAAGAAAAGCTGATCATGGCCTTGCTTAGTTTTCCTTTCCTATCTCTATCAATAATTTCCATAAGTAAGTAGATTGATTGTGAAGTTGATTGATACCAATACTTGATATCCAGCAACTAATGAGTAGAAAATTATTACTAATGAGGAGCGTGGTTCACAATCGCCTTTAATTTTATTAGACATTGTTCCTGAACTTGCCATCAAAAATCATTCTGAATTGACCCAGCCGATTTTAAGTGGTGGTTGAACAATGGAATTCTGTTTCGTACAGAGCGCGCCTATATGGTGCCGCATACAGATTTATTGTTTTTAAATTTTTGCAGACAATTGCAAAGGTGAATTAGGTGTTGATTTTATATAGATGAAGAGCACAGTGGGCGTAGATCGCCACTGGTTGATTACATTATGGTGATTGTCTAGTGAAGAAAAGGTATAGAAGGTCAAGCTACAATTATCTAGACAATACAGTACATGGAATTGTCTCAAGTCTAAAAAAGCAATATAATAGAAGAGACAAAATCTTACTTTATTCCGGCTTTTATGATACTGAGACATGGGGTGCACTTAAAAAGTGCTGGAAAGGATATAAAATCGCAAAATCCGAGGGCGATTATGAAAAGATGGAATACTATGCAAAGGGTGTCCGAAAATTTGAACGGGAATTGAATATATCTGTGACAGACTTTCCACAATTTGGCCTAATAGGGCCAAGGATGAATGACTTTTGTATTAATCCTTGTGAACAAACACAAAGAGATCCAGAAGATTACGAATTACAATCGAAACAAGAACAAGAATTGGACCCGTATGGCATTGAACCTGAACCTAATTTATTAAAAGAGCAGGCAGAATACTATAAACGAATACTATAAACGAATACATCGAGAGCTCATGGGTGATTTTTCCGACGATGTATGGTAGAGCACAAATTCAAGCGAGTTCATTATTATTACAAAGACAGAGAAATTTAATGACTTAACAGAGACTAGATCTCTAATGCCACAGGAAATACGTTACATGAAAGTTGACTGGGACAAAACGACCATAATATGGTCGGCCAGAGTATAGGCTAAGCCTTATTTTGACTAACCTCAGCCTTAATTTGGATTTAAGGCTAGCCAGAATGCTAAATTCACTAAAGAATAATTCGTCGACCTTTGAATCGACAAACTGACAAGAAACTACCTGGGCATGAGACAGGGAAGTAAATCTGTTATCTAGACACATTTCTGATTAAATATTTAGTTGCCTGTGTACTCTAGAGCAAAAAAACCACACCTAAATTTATACGGGATAACAAATAGGAACATGAAAAGTGAACTCTCCCCTTGTTGAAAGGAGAAGGCACGGACACAGCACACCTCAAATCCGTTAGCCATATTTGTCCCTTATTTGGATATGCGAACGTAGTTAAAAGGGCGGGAAGGTTAGGCAGCGGATCGTCTCCTTAATCAAAAGAACCCTCACGAACATAGTTCAGAACTTATGTGATGAAATATGAATTAATTTTTAAAACCAGTGCTAAACTTGCATATAGTATTCTTGTAATGCATATTCCATAGCAGTAATATTCGATATGGCACCGTGCCTCAACCAGCCAGGATAAGCCAATGAAGGCATCAATTAAGCTAGCAGCCGCCTCTGCGATAATCATTGCAGTTGTAGTTACGTCAGCCATGCCGAATTCACCAGAATCAACGGCTGGGAATAGTAGTGCAATCAGCACTTCTTCGAACGTACTTAGGATCGGATACTTTCCTATTCTAAATCATGCCCAAGCTTTATTAGGATTAGCAAATGGAGATTTTCAAAGAGCGATAGGAACTAATGTTACAATAAGGCCGGAGGTTTTTGATTCTGGACCTCCGCTCATTGAGGCATTGTTTGCAAATCAGATTGATTTAGCCTACGTTGGCCCGAATCCAACCATAAACGGTTACATTGTATCTGATGGCAAAGCGCTGAAAGTAATTTCAGGAGCGGCGAGTGGAGGAACCGTATTTGTAGTAAGAAATGACTCCGGAATTGAATCCCCAAAAGATTTTGCTAACAAAAGATTTGCCACACCTCAAGTTGGAAACACTCAAGATGTCGCTATGAGAACATATCTTCTTAAAAATGGGTACAAGACCAAAGAGCAGGGAGGTAATGTAGAGGTAGTTTCTGCTCAGATATCCGACATATTCACTTTGATGCTGAATAAACAAATTGATGGAGCTTGGGTGCCCGAACCATGGGGTGCTAAATTTGTGAAAGAGGCAGGTGCAAGAATCTTTTTGGATGAACGATCGTTGTGGCCGCACGGACAATATGTCACAGCGAACATAATAGCTAGAACAGACTACCTCAATCAGAATCTCGGAACGGTAGAAAAATTTCTCACCGCGAACGTGGATGAGACCAATTGGATCAATTCTCATAAGGAAGAAGCAATGA
>NZ_QURE01000070.1 GCF_009898475.1 Nitrososphaera sp. AFS
AGGATTCGGAGTCGGGTTATATCCACTATTTCTAGTGTCGTTGCCACTTTGCCAACCTATGAGAGTAACATATGCGATATATCTATTGATAATGGACAGAGGAGCCTGCTATCAAAAATGACGATGGGTGTAATAGCAAATGGCAAGTATTTAGGCGGAGGACTTACGGCAGCTCCACGTGCAAACATCTCTGATGGTCTGCTGGACATAACCATACTTCAAAATTCTGGAAGCTTTAAGATGTTGGAGGGTCTTGTCAATATGCAAGAGAATAAAGATTTTACGCTGAATGATAATAATCTCTTTTATTCCCAGGCTAAAAAGGTCTCGATAAAGTCAAAAGAAAGAGAGATAACTGTGACTCTTGACGGTGAACCCACAGGTGTTCTACCTGCCACCTTCCAGGTTTATCAACACGCCTTGAATGTAAAGATTTAAGCCATGAGGCAATATGTGAGTAACAAAGTCTAGCTTAATTCAATTTTCTGTGATGCTGTGATAGTAGTTGCTATGGACGGTTGTGTCATAAGACATTGAGAACAGCATACATACAGTGAAGGCATAAAGGTAAACACACTAAATTTGCATTCAGGGAACATTACAAAGGCGCAGTTACTTCTAAGGGACAGTACATGAGTAATGTCATCGCTAATGTAGTTACAGGTAACCCGAATGCGGTAGTAGCAATTCCAATCATTAGTTGTTCTCACAAAATCACTAATTGGTTTCACAAAATGCTAACAGATCAGTAATTGGTCTCTTGACTGCTTCACTTAATTTTACTTATTTTGATCATTCTTTTAGATCACGTATTAATTTTACTTATTTTGATCACGAATAATATCCAACGAATAGTTCTTGTAAAGACAGAAAAAGTAGACAAAGAACAAACTAAATCTGTATGTTTTGAGAAATCATTTTGTCTGTCTGTCTATCACTTTTATTACCATTTCCAGCACTACATTCTTTTGCAGCATCTAGAATTAACTTGGCAATCTCATTTGGATGGGATACAAGTGAAGCATGGCTAGACTCAAGCGAGATAGTAGTAGCATCCAATTGTTTTGCAAGATTACGCTGCACATCAGGAAGAATCATGCGATCATTCTCGGATATTTGATACCATGTTGGCAGCTGCATAGGATTGAAATATAAGCACTACCGATTATTCTCCCCAAGATGAACATTAATCCGAGTTTGCTGAAGAAATGTCTTAGCACTCTAGTAATGGTTGGATTAGCATCGTTATTAATCGGCTTTGAACAAGTGATTGCCTTTATGGACTTAAACTTACAACTGCTAGGCATATTCCCGGCCCTTTATCATATTCATGTCCTACGGGTGTTAAAACTAACTCCCTTTCTTTGAACTTAGTGCTTCTAGGATCTCAAATCACACTAGCGGAACGTGAGATATTAGGGCCGGTGTGGGTCCACATTTTAATAATGGAACTATTCAGAATATAACATTAATCAAAAATATACAAGAAAATGCTGACAACATTTGCAAAGATCCAGTTCCTCTGACTATTGTGATATACGTTAAATGTAAAGCAGACAGCACGATACACTACTGTCAATCAAATGCAGAGGATCACTTTTGGCCCCTCTAATTCTACCATTCACTGCCTCTTTGGGCCACTTATCTCACATAAACTCTCAGCTGTACAATTGCCCTCGTAATATCCTCAATTATTTGTAATTTATGCAGCGGTTTGAAATGTCTATGATGCGTAATGACAAACGCTATAGACCAATACCTATTTTTTAGTCGACGTACGAAATATTTACATATATTATGGACAGTATGTTTCCGTAAGGATTTGGTATGACTGACTGCAATTATAAGATTTGTAAATCAATGTAATCATATGAAATATAAGCAACTTGTAGCATTGAATTCTGAGTTTCTTTTCGAATACTCACTTGTCGGAGTCGGTCTTGGTCGAAATCAAATATACATGCAGCAAGTAACATAAACCAAACTAGTAACAAGCAGTTTGTATGATACAACCAGCCCTGAAAATAGGATGAGGTAATAAAAAAATGGATGTTTTATGTTGGTGGGTTGATTCGTAACGTTGATTGTACGTTTTGCCGGTATTATAGCGATTAATAGGAAGTGCCATCCCTATGTGGATATCAGTCAAACTTAACCTCGCGGCGTGCAATGTTGGTGACAGCTATAGGACCAATAGTCTACGCCTTGTATTTCTGACTCCGAAAACTGTGAGCTTTCCTCCAATTATATCTATTACTTACAACGTGACAATATTAAATTCTACGAAGCCTCTTTACCTCCGAAGATGATGATGGGATACTTGACTTGAAGCTAATCCCTACATACAAATCGCCTTTGACATCAGCTGCGGCAAGTGCCAATAATACAACAAATATGTCTTCATCCTACCAGTTTACTACCCGGTTGGACAAGATCCAGATTTTATTGGACAAGAAGGAATGCATACCACAGGCACGTTTCACATACATGGACCTATGCTAATTCATGACTCACCTTATTCCATAAAAGTGTCTAGTAGAGACGACAAACTCCTTCCAACTCCTGTATCGGAGACCTTTATCTTGCCGCCAAGCATAACTTCGAGGAGGAAAATATAATCTGCAGTAGGACTAGTACTTACTTACCACCACATTATTTTTGAGAATTGTCTAAAATTATTATACTCTGGTTGTACTATCCTTACACCTGATTATTTCGTCCGGGTCTTGACTATCAAGGCACAGAGGTATAGCATTGACCCCACCCATGGTTCTAAATATGACAGACTTGCCTTCCATGACTGGGAATGCTGCCTCAGGTCCAAAATTACCCGGGTATTATGGTTCCATCGCAACGGGCGTATTACAGTTTGATGTAGAATCTATACCAACCCTTTTGTTACATGCTACCACTGTAGTATAAATTAAAGTGCATTCTCTTTTTCTTCTTAATTATTAATTTCATCTGGCGGGATTCTGTTTCGAATCTGTATCTTGCCGTGTAACATTCTATGGAGGTTTAAGACATCGTCTTCTGATACCAACCATTATGTCACAATGAGTGCGATAAAGCATTTGTATGTATGTAATTCACACTATTACTTAATATACCGATATGCAATTTTGATGTGGTTTGTTTACAATTGTATAATATGTATTTGTAATAATATGTAGTTGTAATGATATCCTCGCATAGTAAGAATATCGAGGGCGAGATAGCAACACATGCATTTACCTAAGGCACCAATATCATCTAATTTTCGGATTGTCTCTAGTTGCTGCATTCATTGATGCTATATGCAGCGCAGTATGGTGTTATTTCTTTACTGTGATTAAGATAGAGCAAAGTTAAGATATAGCAGTACAAGAACGAACTTGCTCGTAGTAACTAACTAAGTAAGGTAATGCAAGTAATTGCGTCTACTTGCAATGTAATCAAACGAGAATGTTGTTTAAACCCCGAATAGAACGTATTTTATACAATGCTGCGGTAGCTTACTCATGAAAGCAGCAAGAATTGTCAAGCCAAAGGAACCTTTACAGGTACAAGACCTTGAAACACCCAAACCAAAGGGTTCTCAGGTACTTGTCAAAGTACTTGCGTCAGGTGTTTGTCATAGTGATATTCATTTGTGGGAAGGAGGTTACGAAGGGCCTGAAGGCCAGTTTTTAAAAACTACAGACAGAGGTGTAAAATACCCAGTAACACCGGGCCACGAGATTGCGGGAAGTATAGAGGCTATAAGTGAAGAATCTCAAAGTTTGTTTGCAAAGGGTGATAAGGTTCTAGTTTATCCATGGGTTGGAGAGGGCACATGCCCTGCCTGTAGAATAGGTGAAGAGAATTTATGTGATAAACCCCGATCTCTTGGTATTTATGTCGATGGCGGATACGCGGATCATGTTCTTGTTCCAAGTTACAGATATCTTGTAAAAATTGGAAATGAAGAAGGAGACAATCTGGATATTAACGAAGCTGCCACCCTTTCGTGTTCTGCTCTTACAGCATACAATGCTGTAAAAAACGCCAATTTGCGACCAGACGATAATCTTGTAGTTGTCGGAGCCGGAGGACTCGGTTTGATGGCTATGCAACTAGCAAAGGCAGTCACAGGAGCCAAAATAGTTGCTATGGACTTGGAAGATGAGAAACTAAAACAAGCTCGAAAAGATGGCCATGCTGATTACACAGTTAATTCAAAAAAAGAAGATCCAGTAAAGACAGTCATGGAGTTAACAGACAAGATGGGCGCCGACGCTGTTATTGACTTTGTCAATGCATCAAAGACTGTGGAAACAGACATGCAAATACTTAGGAGGAGAGCAAAGGTGGTTCTAGTAGGGCTCTACGGGGGGGAATTGAAGCTAAATCTTGTCACAATGCCTACCAGGGCTTATAGGTTGATTGGATCATATACAGGAAGTTTAAGTGATTTGACTGAATTAGTCTCACTTGCAAAAAGGAAAATAATAAAACCACTTGTCTCAGACAGATTTAAGCTTGATCAAGCTACAGAAGCACTGTCAAAGCTAAAGGATGGGAAAGTTATGGGAAGGGGAGTTATAAATCCATGACCCTAAATCAGCAAGCTCAACAAAAAGAGGAAAAGAAAAACAGAAAGGAAGAGGAAGAAGTGGAAAAGTCAAACAAAACAGTGAAGACCAAAAATCCAGCAACGGAAGAGGTGTTAAATGAATATGACATTTTAACCAAAGAACAGGTTAACGAAGCAGCAAAAAAGGCCAAGGGTGCATTTATCCAATGGAGCACCATTGGCCTCGATAAAAGGACTGGGTTTCTTTATGATTTTGCTTCAGAGCTGAGAAAAAATAAGGAACGTCTTGCCAAGACTGCTACGCAAGAGATGGGAAAGGCAATTAAGGAAGCAAAGTCTGAAGTAGAAAAATGTGCTTGGGCAATAGAATATTTCGCTGATAATGGCAAGGCATTTTCAACTGACGAAATAATTAACACTGATGCCAGAAAGACCTTCATTACATTTCAGCCCATAGGCGTGATCGGAAGCATAATGCCTTGGAATTTCCCATACTGGCAAGCACTTCGGTTTGCAGCCCCTTCCTTGATGATTGGAAACACTATTGTTCTAAAGCCTGCAAGCGCCACGTTACAATGCGGAATAGAAATTGGAAAGACATTTGCTAAAGTAGGTGTACCGGCCGGAGTATTCCAGACACTTACAGGGGATTCAAACGTAGCAGAAAATCTGATAGATTCGACAATTAATGCAGTAACGTTTACTGGAAGTGTTTCAGCTGGAGGAAAGGTGGCACAAAGGGCAAGCTCCAAAATAAAAAAATGCGTTCTTGAGCTTGGAGGAAGCGATCCATTCATTGTGCTAGATGACGCAAATATAGAAAAAGCATCTAGCGGCGCTGTGAAGGGCCGATTTATCAACTGCGGACAAAGCTGCATTGCTTCCAAGAGATTTATTATTACAAAGAAGGTGGCAAAAGAGTTTATTGAAAAATTTGTTCAAAATACTGAAAAGCTCAAGGTAGGAGATCCGAATTCTGATGAGACGGACATAGGACCGTTAGTAAATGATAAAGGCTTGGATAATATAGACTCTATAGTCAAAGACTCTGTCAGAGACGGTGCTGAAATACTCACAGGCGGCGAACGTACTACTGTAAAAGGCAAGGGCTATTTCTACAAACCGACAGTAATTAAGAATGTTTCTCTCAACATGCGTTTAGCTCGGGAGGAAGTGTTTGGACCTGTCGCGCCGATACTAATAGCTGATGATGAGTTGCATGCAATCAGGCTTGCGAATGACACCGAATATGGTCTGGGTGCAAGTATGTGGACTGACGATATAGAAAAGGCTGAAAAGTACTCTAGGTCGATACAGTCAGGTATAGTGAGCGTTAACAATGTTGTCGCATCAGACCCAAGAATACCATTCGGTGGAGTAAAAAATAGTGGCTTTGGTAGGGAACTGTCTAGATTCGGGATGCTGGAATTTGTCAATATAAAGTCTGTGAGGTTTTATGACGAGTTATCCCATCAACATCATGTTGAGTAAAAGAGGGACAAGTATGAGAAGGAGAAGAAGAGGAGATGGAAAACAAATCTAATGTTTAAACCAGATAAAAGCAAATCAAAAGAAGATGATCCTACCAATCAACTTCCAGTTAAAAAGGTCCTAATATTAGGAGGCGGCTTTGCAGGTATTGAAGTTTTAAAGAGGCTTCAAAAGAAGTTTAAGAGTAGAGAAGATATCGAGATAACCCTGGTAAGTAAAGACAACTTTCTTTTATTTACGCCAATGCTCCCTGAGGTTGCATCTGGTATGATTGAAACAAGACATATAGTAACTCCAGTCAGAGAGTTCTGTAAAAAGGCCAAATTCTATGAAGCCACTGTTGAATCAATCAACTTTCGAAATAATCAAGTTGCAATAACTCACTCTATAGGCAGACAATCTAGTCCATCTGATTGGGACCAACATATCCTAAAATATGATTATCTAGTTATAGCATTAGGTAGCCAAAATAACTTCTTTGGTATGTCAGATGTCCAGAAACACGCTTTCACAATGACTAGCATTGGCGATGCTATCACCTTGAGAAATCATGTCATAAACATTCTAGAGCAGGCTAACTTGGAAGAACACAATATGAACTTACGGAAAGACCTTCTGACCTTCATAGTTGTAGGAGGAGGCTTTAACGGAATAGAAACTGTAGGTGAAGTAAACCATTTTGTTCGAGATAGCATTAAAAAGTATTACAAAAATATTCTCATGACCGATGTTCGTATATTACTTATCAGCGCTTCAGACAAGATACTGGAACAAGTAGACGAACAATTAGGCGAATATGCACTAGAAAAATTAAAGCAAAGTGGAGTAGAATTTATAATGAAACGTCATGTCAAAGAAGCTACACCAACTAGCGCTTCATTGGATGATGGGACCAAAATTAACACCTATACGCTGATATGGTCTGCAGGAGTAACTCCTTCTAAACTAATCAAAGAGTTGGACTGCGAACATGATAGAGGACATAGGATTATTACAAACCAATATTTAGAGGTGCCTGGTTATGAAGGAGTATATGCAATTGGGGACTGCGCATCAATTACTAACCCTGAGACTGGCGAACCATATCCTCCGACAGCACAGCACGCGATCCCTGAAGCCAAAACGGCTGCAAAGAATATCATAAATTCTATTAAGAAGCGAAAAGCAAGCGATGATAGCAATCGAGAAAAATTTAATTACAAAACCAAAGGGATGATGGCACAGATAGGTAAACGAACTGGAGTAGCTACATTGTTTGGAACAAAGGTCCGAGGATTTGCAGCTTGGTGGCTCTGGCGTACATATTATTTGGCGCAGCTTCCTACAACACAGAAGAAGTTAAAAGTTATGGGGGATTGGACCTCCGATCTTTTCTTTAGGCCAGATGTAGCAATGATAAAGAGACGAGAAATGGATATAGGTAATGATGAATCGGCTCATTCTGAAAAGAAACAGTCAAAGGAGACTAGTATTGGAGCTTGAATATGAGAAGTTCACCAATTGACAATATTACTGGCTGCCAGTATACACAATTGACACCCCCAGTACTTATAATCATACCTAGTAGGTAAGGCTTCATACCTGAAATGAGGTAAGTATGGGAGACAAATGGGCCAGTCATGTGTTGACTTAATTATGCTAACCGTTATACTTATCCACATATTCTCTAAAAAACTACTAGTGTAGAATAATTAATAACATAATACTCAAACCCCTTATTCAAATTACGAATCATAGTCTCCTGTGATGTGAAAACAAGACTGTATATCCAAAAAGCTATTTTTTATTCTAGAAGTCATGTATATCACAAGGTTCCTCTACTTTTATAAAGGGTTCTTTGAAGGACTGTAAATATCATTTAAACTCTCAACAATTGTAGTGACTAATACGACAGTATCTATATTAGCAGCTGTTGGCTTAGCATTGCTGCTCGTCGAGACATATATTATTCCTGATACAGAAGCGGCACTGCCAATAATGATAAACCTACATGGTGGCAAACAAGGTCCACCTGGTCGTTCTGGTCAGCAGGGTACGCAATGGCCTACGCATCACACAAGTGTAACTGGGGCCATAGGCCAACAAGATACACTTGGGAAGAACGGAAATAACGGGACAAATGGTTCAGCTGGACCCCACAGACAGCAAGGGGTGCACGGTATTCAGATTCGACCAGGTGTTGGCGGGGGTAGCCATCCTCAGGAATCTGTTTATATGATTGGTCCAGTAGGTCAGCTACGACCACAAGGAAACCCCGCCGATACTGTTCAACATTGGTCTCAAGACCCTATGGGACCAAGTTATATGGGAGGTACTGGTGGCACCGGTGTTACAGGGGTAACAGGGCTTCAAGGTCTGCAAGGTCCACAAGGTGAAACTGGAGCAAACAGTCAAGGATCGCTAGGACAAACCAGCGATACAGGTGGTTTCGGTCCTATTGGTTCTTCTGGCCAACAAGGACCAATAGTCGATACAGGACTAGGGTTTGTGAAATGCACTATATTGCAAAATGAGAGTAACCCAAACAATCCGCCAACTAGCAATGTTTTGACACCCATCTTACACAATCCTTTTAACTTACATCCCCAATTACCTAACGGTTTTGTGGCTACACCAGATAGTATATGCTTGAGATAGGTCCCGCGTCTATTGCTAACATTTGCCTCACTATTTATATCACTATATAGCGCTCTTAACATGCATATAAAATCTATATCTCGTAGAATATCAATTACTAGTCTAAAGATGTATTGCGAAAGCCATGAAGAATAGGCCTAATCCTTCAACTGCAAATTCAGTCGACACGTACATCGCAATTCAATACATATAGTCGT
>NZ_QURE01000071.1 GCF_009898475.1 Nitrososphaera sp. AFS
TTAAATTTTCTTTCTAGTTCTATATGAGATACACTTCCCAGCAGAAGTGTAACCCATGTCGGTAAGCTATATTGTCACCTATGTCGGTAAGTACAACACGTAACTATGCTAGCTAGTATAGTTCAATATTTAATCAAAGTTCTGAAACACAATTTAAGTACTGTTGGGCTAATCTGCATTAGGTTTCAACTACAATGCATAAAGTGACGTCTGAAGAAACACAAAGCTCAGCCTTATGTACTAGGGTTGAATATTTTAGGCTCCTATAAGGTACGCAACTTGACTTTGAGTTTGGCTTCATAAGTGGCTATGTTTTGCGAGGTGAGAGTGGACAGCCCTATTCTCTTAGCGCCCTGAGAAACTAGACATTATAAGATGTTCCGTCGGTAGCTCCAAAAGATTAAAAATCCATATAGCATTATAATGTTCCATCCACCCCCTGACTGCTTTGTGTCTACCGAGAAATCTTAAAATTTTTATCACTTTCAGACTTTCTAAAGGTTCCAACATTAGGCAAAAATATATCTCGCAAATAGTGTAGTTTTTATGTCCGGGGGAGCTGTCAGAGTGATTTCTTTCTTTCCCATGGGAATATAACATATTTACGATGGTTCAATATTTTACCAACAAAAATAGAAGTGCTTTTAGAGTATCGGCTAACAAGGAATGCAAAATCACAATCCAACATCTTGAATGCATGAGAGACTTTACTAAAAGTATTACCGGTGTCGTAAATTTCATCAATCACAAGATATTTCTTTTCTTTGTATAGGCGAGGCATTTCATACTTGTGCAGTATCTTGTTTCTAATTGGTATAAATTGAAGGTGGTTAATACCCAGCTCTCGTGCTATCAATGCAGCTGGAACAATACCTCCATTTGTGATACCTAGTACGATGTCATAACTTTTATTTGACTTTTGGATTTTGGCCGCAAGAACTTTTACCATGTCTTCCACATCCAACCAACTGCAAAGGACTTTAGAAGAGTAATAATCGTTCACGCTTTACCTTTTCCTCTCCACCATGTATTTTGAGTATAACAAAGATTGTTTATTCATTTATTGCGATATATTTATGATTATTTGTTTTTAACGATGCCTTCAGCAGCTACTATGAGGCTATCCGATAATTAGTTGATTTTTGTTGAGTTCTAGACTATCTAATAGGTTGTGTTCTCTACGGTAATCCTTATCTAACTCTTATAGTAATAGGGCTGCAATGGAAGGTTCTGGTGCGCCAAAACGCCGTAAACTCCCTGTGGGTGATTGCTCAATAATCATTAATAAGTTAATCACGAATGATAGAAAATGTCACAAACTACTGTCAAAGGACGGTATAACAGCACGTTACCTCGTCATAGATAGACTACCAGGGATTTTCGAAGGAATAGCTATTGACATCAATTTCCAGAGAAGCAAGATGAATAGCATTAGTAGAATGGTAACAATAACTAAGAACCTTGATGAATATCAATTTATCATTTGCTCTGAAATTCGAAATATGTCAGATAGTAACCCTTACAAAAAACAATTACAGAAATACAGAGTGCTCACGATTGCCTCATTTGCAACACTTGTCTATGTGTTGTCTTCTCTAGAGAATGATCAAGCCTTGCAAGAGTGGAATTATTTCGCTCAAATATTGTTAACTAGAATCTCAGAGACTCGATTAGAAGCATATTCAAATCAAAAACAACGCGATAACATAACCAGAAAGCCGATAAGTCCTGTATTTGATTTTCTAGGAATCCACGAAGATGATATTGATCGTATACTGGGCTCCATCTACTAGACATCGATAAGTTTGAACAACTCAAACCTGAACAAACAAGAGGCTTTTTGTAACTCGTGATGTAGTATGGCAATAGTAAATCTGTGTGGTCTAGCCCCAGAATCCCAAAGTCAATATTCAATAGATTGGGTTTGGCCAAATTCTAACTTCTTATCACTTGAGGAGTGAAGAATCAAGTTTTTAGATTGTCAAGCGAAAAACATTTTTGCTCTCAATGATACCGGTGCAGGAGATACTACACCGAAACTATAGATAGACTTTTGCTGATAATGGATATTGCAAATTGGATTGCTAGTAAACAAGCACATGCAATGTCTAAGAAATCAAGTGATAAATTTAGTCTGAATCCGGCCATGAGTGAAGCACATTTAGTTTTAGATTTTGGCATAAATATGAAATATCATATAGACGAAACAAGTGGATCCAGAAGAATTATATTTTATTTTGAATACGTCTATGCATGCGTATCCTAATTCTCAATCTGTATTATGAAGTTAATTGGTTTGCTCAATTGAATGCAAAGAACTAAATTTGCAAGAGGAAAAGGTCATATTAATGGTCGAATGGTGATAAGCGGATAGATAACAGCTGAGTATAAGAGTCGTCCTTGAGGTGGCTTCTATACAAGCGCAGCATTTACTACATTTATAAAATTCTCTATTGTGGATGGCTTTTTTATTATATGTTCAGTCTTCTTCACATCGGGTAATATGCTCAGAAGCTCTGGAACGGCATCTAATGCAGATACAAAAAGGATTTTTATATTTCTATTAATTGCTTTCAATCTATAATATAGTTGTAGTCCGTTCAGTCCAGGCATTCTTATATCTAGTATAGCTAAATCATATTGAGATGGATCAACAGTGGCAAAGTGTGCTAAGGCTTCAAGAGAATCCGCAAATGCTTCTACATTGAATCCTTGGGAGACTAATCCTGTTTTAAACGTATAGAGAACGTCTTCTTCATCGTCTACTAACAGAATAGAACGAGTTCGGTTTCGATTCGACTTTTCATTGGGTCGTTTTGAAGATAGGTCATTACGGCGTAACGAGAACACGGGGTACTCCTCTGATCTCCCAATCGCCTCAAAATGATAATAGGTCCTGAGCGAAGAAAACAAGGGGGCAGACTGTACTAAATCGTATAGACCATTACCAATTACTAGACCATTCGGAGGTGCCAGTGAATTTATCTTCGCACATGTATTCATAGTTTGCCCGAATAAATCATCGCTTAGGGATGAGTTAGACCTTGCTACTTCTACATTTCCATAATCAGCGCTAATCCTATAGCTGAGAAGTGGCAAATCCTCTTCGCGTAATTTATCATTAATAGGATCATGCGCTTCTATCATTGTTATACAACACTCCATTACGTCACCGATGGATTTTTCAGAGGAACTATAAGGAAAATAAAAGATCAAACAATCACCTACATTTTTTATAATCTTTGCCCCAAAATTTCTTGCTATTGCAGCCATTGTATTTAAAAAAATGCCATAGTACTTTCTGACCTTCTCTGGACTGTTGATAGTAGAAGTAATTCTTGTTGAGTCGACTATGTCAACAAAACATACACAGCAATCCTGTGATCTTATAAACCGTACTTCCTCATCAGTGACATTGGATTGATGGTCATAATCACCAGGATGATGGTCTACTGCCGGCATTTTTCTAAGTTCATCTAAACGAACCAGTGTTATATAAGCGATCGAATAGTAGATTTTGAAAGAGTTTGGTTAAAAATTGCGTAATAAGCCTACTAACTCAAGCGGAATTTCTACGCACTGGAAGAATCGAATTAATTTTACTGACTATACCCCGTAAGAAATCTTTGCTTACTATTAGCTCCTTAGTATATTGAACGGTTTCTATTTCAGACCATGTTCGATTATCTTTCCATCTTCGTATACTTTCTTCCATACTTCCAGCCACCTCCCTTTTCAGCGTCCTATAAGGTTTATTTTATTATCATGTATCATATTATTACAAGCATTTCTTTGGCAGCTATCACTCTTGCTTTCTGCGGCTATACTCTTATAGATTCTCCCTAATCTATCATCACGCCTTATAGATGTGGTTCGCTATAAGAAATTAGATATTGGAGCATGTCTATTGCACTTGTCATTTTTATCTAGACACCGTGGAATGTTCAAGTATAATAAATAGAACAAGAAAGAAGTATATGATCACCATTCATCATAAATTTGATGAAATATGGCCCTATTGGCTAAAAGAATCTTTTTCTTTTGGCTTATTTAAGAATATTCGTAAATAAACTCCCTAAAATGGATTAAGTAAAAGTTATGTAGTTTTTTCATTAATCGTACCTTGATATGTTAATTTCATCTTTTCAGCTCTATCAGCGGAATTCGCAGTATTAATAATCATAATACACGGTCTCACCTGCTTAACCAGATATTTCCCAGTCACGAACTTCGGTTCTTTTTAGTTCTTTGTCATACGTGTATGTCCTGTTATCTTCGTCTGCTACTATTTTGTGTGAACCATCACAATATGGTTGATTATTACTCAAACCACACATACACACCCATATGCTTTCTTCTCTAGTCTTAATCTCAAAAGGAATTTTATCTTCTTTCCTTACTAATCTAGCCATCTATTAGAAGATATAATGGAATATGATATTATTCTGTATGCCCACTCTCTATACACAATGTTATACATTGTACTACAAAATATAAGATCTGTTGTTTTATGTGGACATCCAAAATAAATAATTACAAATAGCATACTTTGGCAATGACTCTTCAGCAACTGGCAAATGCAGGCCAAATTGTTAGAAGCCAAAGGGTAAAGAGAGCAGTGCTTACAGCGCTAGCTGATAATGAAATGATGAAGATTCTAGCTTCAGTAATGAATCAGTCAAAGTCCGTCAGCGAAATTTTAAAAGAAACTAATATTTCGCATACAACCGCTTTTAGAAAAACAAAGTGGCTTCTTAAAGAAGGCCTAATCATAGTTGATAAAATCACAATCACTCCAGATGGAAAGAAATTTAGTCTATATTTTAGTACTTTGAAAGCTATCACAGCTAGATATGAAGCTAACTATGTTAGTGTAGAGGCTGAGCCAAATTCTGATATCGCAAGGAAACGTGATATCGCAAGGAAACGGTTGAGAAGTTTTTCTCAATCGAATAGCACCACTAGATTTTACGGACTTGCTTACACGTTTTTACTAGCATAACCAAGTAATTTTCTTCAAATGCCTGAAGTTCATTAAGAGTCTTTAGTCCTAGCGATATATGGAATGACAATAGCTTTCTCTCAGCATCCCTTTGAGGTCTTTCATAAATCTACCAGACTGAAGTAATTATGCCAATTAGTATAAATGCGCATACAAACAAAAGGTTCATTGTATTTCTGTTTTTATCACAGATTTTGTCAATTATCGGTACAGATATTAGACCAGAATATCAAGATCAAATTCGCTATAAAGTCTGCAGCTATTTAATCACTTACAAATAATCTTCCAAATAAAATCTTATGTATGCAAAGGGGAACAGCATGTCATCTGTACGCTGGGTCACACCAATCCAAATAGGAATAGCGATTCATGAAGTAATACACCCTTGATATCTGATCGTTTGAGTTCAGAATATTTTTTATTTTTTTCTGCTATGGTTCTTTGTTAGACTCAGAACTAACATTAATTCCTTCATCTTTGGATCCAATTCGCTTTTGTAGAATTCTGATGCTTCCTTTATTGAGAGAGTCAAGTGGAATAACAAAATTCGCCTAAAAATAGCTTTTCATACATAATACATACGACCTACTGATCAAAATTCAATTAGAAAGCATATGTTATTTGATGTAGACGTCTAATTATAACAGAAAGTCAATTTAAAAATGGATACCTATTAGGTATCTCCTAATTACTTCAATTCATTATAGATGTCTATTTTATTCATATAGTTAATGATGTTAACATGGGCTAACTTTTATATCCTAGGTTAGTTTTATTATATATGTATACTACTAATGCTTTCAGAGAAGTATTTTCTAGCCAAGAAGGAATCTCTTCTCAGATTATTCCTTTACACTGGGCCTGCACTATTGGTTAGCGTAGCCTATATGGACCCTGGGAACTATGGTACCGACATTGCGGGTGGAGCATCTCAAAATTATAGCCTACTTTGGGTGGTTTGGCTATCCAGTGGTATGGCTATGATGCTTCAATATTTGTCTGGAAAAATTGGAATAGCAACTGGAAAATCATTACCAGAGATAATTCGCGAAAAACTAAAAAAGAAAATATTCATCATGCCTTATTGGTTAGCTGCTGAAGCAGCCTCAGCTGCTACTGACTTGGCGGAGTATCTTGGAACCGTTATTGCACTTAACCTTCTATTCGGGATTCCAATGCTCTATGCGGCTGTCTTTGGTGCGTTGGATGTAATTCTAATACTTGCACTGACGACTCGTAGATTCAGAATTCTTGAGCAAGTCTTCATACTTTTAATATCAATAATCAGTTTCGGGTATTTGTATGAGGTATTTATTACAAAGCCAGATCCATCTGCTATTCTGTATCATTCCTTTGTTCCAATGATCGCAAACTCTAATGCCTTGATGATATCAGTTGGAATTATAGGAGCCA
>NZ_QURE01000072.1 GCF_009898475.1 Nitrososphaera sp. AFS
GGCAGAGACAACAAAGGATGAACGTGTGCGTTGTCAGGCCTTGGGTATCTTAGCTGAAACCGACGAAAAGAAACGTAATTTGTTGACTGATTCATATGTACTTGACATAACCTTTGATACAATAAGGAGCCATAAAATTAAACAACAAGTGAATGAACTTAAGACTAATTCAAATGAAAATATGCCCTCTGAGGACATATATGATGATAATAATGACAACAACAGTAACAACAATAAAGGCCAATATAGTGAAGTAACAGATAAGTAATACTGTTTAAGGAATGACTATAGAAGACTTACGTAAACGTGTTGCATCTACAACTGATAAAGATCCGCTTGTCAAACTAATGGAGCGTTGCCACAATCTGAGTTTCCAAGAATTTTGGAATATTGCACCACCTATTTCAAATATAACAGGTAAACCTAGTCTACTTCATGACTTCCAACGTGATGTTATAAATGATTTAGATAAATACAGAAGAGTTGCGGTACTAAAAACTAGAGGTGCAGGTTTATCAACATTAGCCATTTACCGGGCCATATGGTTAGCATTGACAAAACAAAAACAAGGAGCTTACTTATTCATTACTGGTATTGGCCTTATACTAGGTATGGCAATGTGTCGAAGTGCCAAACAAGTATTAACTCATCTAACAAATGGGGAATATGTTGATTCAGACAATAGTACAACTATAACCTTTCCAAACGGCGGTAGATTTCAATTTTTTGGTTCAGACTCCAAGTCATACAGAGGTCAAGGTCTCGTAGGACAGCAGGTTGTATTTGTATGTGCAGACGAATGTGCATGGTTTGAAGACTCTGACAATTGGTTAGCTTCCATAGATGCATTTGCTGTAAAGGCAGGTGGAAATACTGAAATGATACTTATCACCACACCATCCAATAAGCTGCATGGATTGGCTCATAACCTATTTGAATCAGAGAATGGTCTCTACCATATAATCAAAATTCCATGGCAACGTATAGAGAATAAAATGGTCTCAACTGAGCAACTTAACCTGTTACGTCAAACTTCCAAATCATGGCGTGCAGAATTTGGGTTGGTATGGGGTGCTTACTTCAGTACAGGAACAGTATACAACTCTGCAGCAGTAGATAAGGCCATACAGTTGGGCAAGTACGATGACCCAGACTATTTTGAATATGGTCAAGGACAAATTATATCTATGGGTATTGATCCTGGTATGGGTTCCTCAGGCTCAGGACTTACGATACTCCAATTGCCTAAAGACTCGACAATTGCACAAGTGCTATACTGTGACGAGCTCACTGGAAGCTCATATGAAGACCTTATAGAGCTATGTAGTCAATTGATTGACACATATAATCCTTCAGTCATATTCGTAGATGGGGCCAATCCTGAAGTCACGACTTCTATCAAAAAATTAGTTGGTGATGAACTTCCATGGCACCAACATGTAGAACGAATAAAATCTATAAAGCCGGTGCCAGAGCTTCATACACAAATGAAGGTTGTACCAGTACCATTCAATTCAAATGGTAAGGCAATGTTGGAGTTTGCAAAGTTTGCGGTGGAACGTGGGGAAGTTGCAATTCATCCGTCATTTACCAAGCTGATTGGTTCCTTACGCACTGCAATCGAAAGCAATGGTTTGCTCAATAAAAAGGCCACTTCCTTTGACAATGCGCATGATAGTTTTCTCTTAAGTCTCAAAGCTTTCGACCTGTGACAATCAATCAATGTTAGTTGTTTATAATCAGAAGTCTTCAGTTATAACAAATGGTTATTCAATTAGGTAGTAACAGTAGAACAAAATCTGCATTAAAAGCTAAAGTTGGTTTGAGTAGTGAAGGTTATAATCCAGGCCCATTAATTATCATGTCCTTAACACCAGGTGCTCGTAAGCCCAATGGTCTTGAACAAGGTATGTCTTATTATAATAGAAGTCTACCGCCATCACCACGTGCTGATAATAACAACAATGGTCAACAATTGAAACATGAAAAAAAGGAAGTTGTAATATCTTTACCTAGTAGGCCAAGTACTGAACACCAGTATAACTATAATTCTAGATCAGGTAAAATGGAAAGGATCTATTAATTAATGACATTTTTAATTTCACTTGATACTAAAAAAAAGAGAAGACGAACCAAAGAAGAACAGGATATCCTTGATGCAGTGAAGGATATTTATGGTCATTCAGGTAATGGGCTTAGTATAAGTAATGTAATGGAATATACAATAGGTGGATAACCAAAAGTAAATAAAATAATAAAAAAATAAAAAAATAAAATGCAGCTTTTACCAGAACTAGTTTATTCTTGTTTGAAAAGTCTTTCAATGAACAAAGGTTCACTACAACACTAGAGCTAAGGACAGGAGATACAAAGGCACTCTTCAAAGCACTAGAGATTGCAAGAACAAGTCATATAAAGTTCTAATAATTACACTCGCCTTTGGCAACTCATTGCAGGTCTCATATAATACCTTTATTGGGTCAAAAATGATAGTAGGCCAATGAAGGAAGCATGGCTATGCCAGACTAGACATTGTACTCGTATATGCGTATGTTTCTGCTAGGAAGCGTTTCAGGCATCTTCCAATAAGTATCTTCTAACCTATTAATTTGTATTTATACTAACAGATAAATCATCCTTAGCTTGTCACGATTTCTTAGATATGGTTTATCTCTTCTAGTGCTTCTACCTTGCTTTGAGTATCTCTTTCCATATCTTTCCTATCCTCCAAGCTCTTTGTCTATAACAGCTTTGAACTCTGGAAAAGGTTGTGGCCCTAATAGTTGCTAAGGATTTGAACCATCGCTTTTTATTATGATGAAGGACTGTAAATAACATAGTGGAACATACAATAAGTGGATAAACAAAAGTTAATAAATTAAGATAAAATAAGAATACAGAAATATGGCCAAGTACGCAAATCACAACAGGTAATGGGTGCTGTATTTAGATTTAAGGATCTTCGTCATCTGAGGACAATGACAGTTTTGGTACCAGAAATTAGCTAAAGATAGCTTTGGCATTTCTTCGCGCCCATGGACCACGAATACATTTTTGTTGCTGGTACATGATAGCGCTCCAGTATGTAGAACTAGTTCGATATTTACAATCTAATCATGATTTTAATTCTTGACTTATTTCAGTCAGACATACTATTCCATCTGCTCTAGTCTTTGTATTTTCTCGTCTAAAGTTGTGATTAGAAGCTAGTGCTTGTCTGAATGATGACTGTTACTGGATCCTCCTGAGCCACTGTTGCCACCACTTCCTCCGCTACTGGTGCCTTTCCTGGTCTGTTTTAGCCAACGGTGTCTTTTTTAATTTTTTTTTCTGCAATTGACAGATATTCTAGTACATTTCCAGTAAAGCTCGCTGACATATTTAGAGCTGAAATCCCATCGCCTCTAGTGAACTCGATCCCTTTGTAGTCTGGCTTATGCGGATCAAGGCTTAAGAATTGATGCAAACTATTTCTTAATTGATTGATTCTTTTTCCTTTTTCCTCATGCCCAACTAATTTTGTGAATCCTATATTTCTTCTGGCATTCACTTTTTCAGCACCGGCATTTTGAATTTTGCTGGTTTCATCAATAGTTAATACGCCTTTTACCCATTCATCTATGCCGGTATATAGCGCATTAAGAGACTCTCTACACTCTCCAAATACATCCCCATATCCCCCATCGCTAAGAGCTCTGGAGGCTTCATTTAGATACTTTAGAACTTCGTGCGTTAAAGGGATCTTTGGAAGTTCAATATTCGGGATAGTAACTAAAGTAATTTTCTTGTTCATAAGGTGTGGAAGGATGTTCTCATTCCATATACTTTTAGGAATGTCAAATTCAACTACAAATGGGTATTCGAATTCTTGAGTACCGTATGATATATTTCGCTCATTTGCCACAAGTAATATCTCTGCTACCAGGTTCAGATTACCACCTTTTCTGATATTTTCAATTTCAGATAGCAGGTAACTATCTAACGTAATATCAAATTCAATTTCTGAATCGCCGTTTATGTCCCATGTGTAAATCAGATTTGTAGATGACGCTGTTCCAATAACATAGCGGACATAATCACTGACTTTTAATGAAAGTTTGGCAATCGGTCTCTTGACTATGAGATCTTTTGATTCGACATTCGGGGCAGCCTTGCTTGAGCGTGAAAACCATAATGCGATAGTTGGTATGATAAAATTATCCTTGACAAATGCAGTCTTATACGAAAGTTTTATTATTTGACCATTAATTTGATGCACAAGATCTAACTTATTCTATTTAAATATATATTATTGTATGTTGTAAATGTAGTCCATTCCTAGTCCTATTGTTTGTTGTCCATTTCTAGTCAATTTTTATAACATGCAATTTAATATTTTAATACGGCTCTGACGCACCCCACTGGCAATAGGTCGTGGTCTTCTAAATTAAAATACAGGTTTGCATGAAATTCCAATACTTTTCCGGAGTTTGCTAGCTGCTGCATTCTTCCAATTACCTATAACCTTGTTGCCACAAGCTGATTTGATAATTCACCGACCTTGCTCTGTATATCTGCACCTTATTTTTCTAATTGTGGTATCATTATTAGTTCATAACCTAGTAAGCTGGTCCATGTTACTAAACTGTGTCATATAAGGACATATTAGGGTAAAATACTCCAATTAGATTAACTTGGCTTACATTCCAGTGAGAATCACTCACAATTACGTTAAGTTAATGTTTGCACTTCTGCTAATTAGTTTGAGCTCAATGATGCAAATAGAAAAAGAAAACAACTGAACCCATTTAATAGCAAGGTTCAAATCCCACTGGCCCCATTGAACTCTCGGTTCAAATCCCAAAATTCAACAGAAAAAAGATTACATAAATGCGAGAACATATCGGAGCGTTAAAATCCCTTCAGTCCTCTCAATTGTTGTGGGGTAATATTAGGACAAATACTTCATGCCATAATGTGTCTTTATGGTTTGTCCTCTTTTGTCCTCCTGGTCATTTACAGAGCGGCAGAACTTCATGGATTTTGCTTGCTTCTTATGATTACTTTCTGAGCGATCTACTAGAACAATAATTGTTTCCTGGGAAATCATTTTCCTTCTCCATTGTCCATCTAGGTTCGAAAGCGACTAGATTGATTGATTGTCTCATCATCAGCTTCATAATACTTTGTAACATTGCTCAGTATCCTGATAAGCTCAGTTCAACCCTGCTAGATGTCTGTTTAACTAAAGAGATACATATGTGCATATTATGTCCACAGCATTTGAATTCTACGAGTCAAACTCCAATTAACCCTCGTCGATGTTAGTGGGGCTTGATTGAAGGTTGGAGTGTCTCTGCATCCAATGGGACAGAATATATTAAACTCATACAACTCTTTAGTTTTTAAAACTTTGTATTGAAGTATTTTGTTCCAATATGCCGCCCATGCACAAGAAACGCAGTATGGCTCACAAGACAAGAAGATTAAACATGATTAACCCTGACCTTAACATCGCTAGATTTGAAAGTGTCGAAAGAAAAAATTAATGACGTATAATTTAGATAAAAAATGACAGTGCTAGTCAGACCAGGGGGAGAATGCACAATAGACATGTCAAACCAAAACACCTAAAAGAAAATTCGGTGATCGAAGGTGGATAGATGTAGAGGATCCCGCACTATTAAATTATGAAAATATACAGCTACTGCTAATTGGTGCTAGAAAGAAAGATGTTGAAAAAGAGGATTGATATAGACGAGGAAAAAGAATCGATCAGAAGTGCGGATCTCTTCAAAGATTTGAAAATAAAAAGAGAGCAAGTACCATTAAAGCCGTTATGATAATTTTTAAACATCATAAAATCCCTCATGGAACATTACTTTGCGCAGAATGCTACGTTTAGGCCATTAACCTTTCGGACATGGAATTCCGCTACTTTCAGCCTTCGATTTCTATCGACAATTAATCCCATTTCATTCACAGATTGACAGACGGCTTCACCATACTAATGAAACGCGCCTCCAAATGCAAAAATAATTCTTATGTTTGATGTTTGTGTTAATCCTGCAGGATTATAGACAAATAGGCGTTTTTCGGTTCCGGCCGGAACAACGATTGAGTAAACCTTAACGTTGAACCGGCTCGTTTTTATATGTGGATAACTATTTAATAATTGCGCCAAAGGTGACTCATGGTATCACAAAGAAGGCAAATTGTGGTGTCTCGTATTAGAGGGCTTGATGTTTTTATTGCATTGCGATTTTTTATAGCATTATCAGGTGCGCCGAAATTTCCCAGCGAAGTATGGTTTCTGATGTGATGTCTTTAAAGACAGTATTACAATAGCATGAGTAACAACGTTACTCCCGTGAAGGAGGTTCATTTGTTCAATAGTACTTAGATAGTTTGGAAGCATCTAAT
>NZ_QURE01000009.1 GCF_009898475.1 Nitrososphaera sp. AFS
ACCTGTAGGGCTTGAACCGGTTAGGGTAATAACCACAGGTTTATTTTCACTAGTACTAGAGGTAAAGTTGTTGGCAGTGGGTTTCTGAGTTGGTGGTGGAGGTGGGGGTGCTGCCTTGACTGTTATAAATACGGTGGCAATAGTACTATTTACTCCTAACCGGTCTGTAGCTCTATACGTGAAGACATCATGGCCTATAAATTGTCCATTTAGATCTGGTTGATATATTACAGTGTCTGGAATCTTGCCCTTAAATAGAATACCATTGATAGGTTGGTCCACCACACTAAATTTTAGCTTGTCATTTGGAATTGGATCGGTGCCAGTCAGGGTTATGGTAACATTAGCGTTTGAAGTCGTTTGAACACTTAGGTTCTTTGCAGTAGGTGGAGGAGGTGGTGGTGCAACTACTGTTATAGACACGGTTGCAACATTGCTCACTTCTCCTCGGCCGTCAGTCACTTTATAAGTAAAGCGATCATGGCCTAAGAATCCGTGATTTGGAGTATAAACTACAGTATCGAAGGAGTTACCGTCGGATAAATTGCCATTGAGGGGAAGATCTACTATACTGAACTTTAGAATATCATTTGGTATTGGATCCGTACCGGTTAGGGTAATAAGCGTATTATTATTTGAAGTAGTTTGAATCTTTAGGTTATTAGCAGTAGGAAGGTTATTCTTGGGCACAGTAGTAAATCCATCCACACTCAGTTCAGTTATGCTTGCCCAATTATTCTCAGTATTTCCGTTAACGGTTACTCTTACATATCTAGCTTCAATACTAGTAGGTAAATTGTACTTTTCGGCAAATAGAGTTGTTCCACTACTTTTTCCTCTAAACACTTGAGTGAAACTAGTGCCGTCGGTTGAAACTGAAATTACAAAATTATTTTGCCGCAGATTCCCTCTATACCATGCTATATCTACACTGCAAATTGTTTTCTTACTGCCCAAATCTGCTTGAATGAATGAACCAATGCCTAGGTTTGACCACCTAGTATTAAGATTATTGTCTTGCACATTTGTGGGTATATGTCCATCATTTCCCTTGGCTGCCACTCCGAGAATAGGTAGCTTCTTACAGTCTGTAGTGGAAGGTGCAAAGATCTGGGTTGCCTTCTGAAACATGCTTAGCTGAGCACTAGCCTTCTGAGTAAAATTAAGGTGTAATGCCCCGCCGCTCACCATGCTAAATAAGAGAGCAGTCATCAAAAACAGAGTCGCCACCCTCTTTAACCGAATACTCGTAATGTTTGGTATTATCGCTCCTAGCTCCGAAATTAGTTTCAATTGATGGAAGCAAAGACAACTAAGTATTTACACAGATTCGTTACTTGTACTACAAATAGGTATCATTAGTTTTGGCTATTATTATTTATTTGAAATAACACTCTTAACTATATACTTGAATAAGTGATCGTTATTCTATGTCCTTTCTTCATATCATAATACCTATCATCTTCTGTAGAAGCTTGAGATATTAGATCATTATCCTTAATACGAAGAGAAGAATCGATTAATCTCGATCAAAGATGGTTCACTCCACCTTCATGAACTAGCGGTTGTCATTAATCGCATTCAATCATATCGGAGTTTAAACGTTGACAATGCTCAATCACGGAATTTAACCCAATTAGATTATCAATACAGATATAATTATCTGGTAATCATGTCTACTTCTATCATAATGAACAATAATTGATACCAAATGATTTGATAGCAGATGGCTCATTTTGAGATCCGATAAATGGGTCACTTATGGTGAGTCCCCCTATAAAATGCCGATACAAAGCCTTCGCTTAGGAAAATGACGGGGTACCCAGTCAAAAGTATAGAAATTTAACTAGTTATGTACTATATCTAAGTGGTACTTGCTCAATAACATAATTGCAATAATTGCCATTTCCTTTATTACCGTTGGCGTTATCTGGGCCATAGGCAATTTCACTCATCCCTCAAAGGGATCTTCAAGCGCTCACAAGGGAATTTTATTGATTGCGCAAGATAATCTCTTTAATGGTACCAATCCAAAAATATTCGCGAGCGTGAACAAGCCTGAAAAGATCGATGTCTTGAATAAGGACTTTGTCAGGCACGATTTCATTGTAGATAAGTTGAATATTAATTCAGCTTACTTATCCTCTGATCAGGACTTCCCTACTGCAATCGCTTCGACCAAACCTGGAACCTTTGAATATTATTGCTCACTTCACCCCATGACAATGCGCGGAGAAATTATTATTAGACCCAGTTGAAATGTTTAAAATGTTAAGTCTAGATGACACTAGAAAGCGAGTGTACGTCATATAATAGCAGGGATTTCTGATATCCATTTGTGCTATAAGCCAGATTTTTCGAGTAATCATGAAAGTAACGATTGGATGGATATTCTTCTTGATGACTTGATTTAGACCTATATCTAGGATGATCTGAAGCATCTGGTGTGGGATATTGGCCGGTTGTCGTTCCCATTAAATATTCCAAAAGTCTGACAACACTTGCCTGACATGAATGAAATCTCACGTTAGGTCTGTCAGCAGTGTACTTTCGTGTAAAGTTTTGTGTGCAGCCTGTGCAGACATAGTTAATCTTGCTCTGGGCTTTTATTTGGTTTCTTGTGCTCATTAAGGGTGCGACACTGTGTTGCATTCGAATATAAAATTCGCTTAGAACAAAGAGTTTATTCGTTCAAAAAATTAATCGCATATACTACTTGGCGTCATTTGATATAGTAGTAATAAGACAATACTAAGGTAATGGTCTAGAATATTTGTTGAGTGGCTAATTAGGGCACGTTATATCAGAAATGGTCACTTCAGTGTCCTATATACATCATTATACTACTCTCCAAATGTTTTCTTTGAGAATAAACGTACGCTTTCCATATTCATACAATTATTCACAAACATTACAAAGAGATTACCGAAATAGACCCAACACGCCTTTAATCTATGTCATTTATATATAAAGCTCAAACAAATTCATCTAGCCGAAATTGCTAGATGATTTAGCTAAGAACCGTGTAGATTTCCAAAAGCCCAGAAAAGAAGGGCTCACATACATTGTAGACAGGTTTCAAGCTATTGACAGAGACAATTTCAAAATACTTGCTCCATTCGTAGACATGGTCAAAATTCATGGCGCACTGCCTCTCCTCACGCCAGATAGTCTTCTGAAAGATAAGATCAAAATGTACCACGATTTTGAGATAAGGGTATCTACAGGTAGTACGCTCACCGAATTTGCAATTCTGAATCATTCTGTTGATAGTCTTGCAAAACAGGCTTATTCCATAGGCATAGATGTCATAGAGATTGGTGAAAACAATTTGGACTTGAGTTTGGAAAATAAAAGAAAGATTGTAGAGGTCATAAGGTCAGTCAGTATTGATGTACAATGGAAAATAGGTAGGAAAGATCCTAGGCATCAATTAGATGCTGATGAGACGGTTGCCAAAATTCAGGATGCCCTTAAGCTAGGATCACAGAAAGTGATTCTAGAGGCCAATGATGGTTTCAACGTTGGGATATACGATGAAAGAGGTTCAATAAAATGGAATCTTGTAGGAGCAATAACTGCAAAGTTTCCACCAAACACTTTCATTTTCGAATCTCCGCAAGAATCTCAACAATCTGCCTTGATTGCAGAATTTGGACAGCGAGTGAATCTAGCGGAAGTTCATCCTGATTCTCTAGCTTCTGTTGAATCCCAGCGACGAGGGTTTCTTTCGAAGGCAGTCTTTAATGTATCATATTTGCGGAAAGATCCGGAGGGCGGACCAGCTGCCAAATTCATCTATTATATCATAAAGACTAAACACCCTATTGAACAAAGCGATTTAATAAGTCTCAGCCATCTACCAAGAAGGACAGTACAGGGAGCAATAGACGAACTGAAATTACAAGGATTGATAATATCAAGAAATAGTCTGGACGACGCTCGAAAGCGAGTGTATGTCCCGGTACATTCGGACTGGCTTTAATGTTTGGTTGATAAATTAGACGGGCGTATAATCTTGGACTTCTTGAAGGCAGTTAATTGACAATGGAATTATACTAAAATTCAGCATGAGAAAGTGAACCGTCGTGATTCACGTCTTATGAAATACTAATATACAGTTTCAAACATTATTCACTCACGTAAGTGTAAGGGCAAAAGGAAGGTTAATGAAGATATGCTGATCGTTCGCTCCCACACTGACTAATAAATTTCTCGTCTCCCTTTACGGAATACGACATTATGGAGATTACTATAAGCTGGCTATTGGATGAGCTGGACGAAGCACATAAGACAAGGGTAAAAGGTGATTGGTTAAGTAATTAAGAATGGTAGTTAACTCCCATTCACTGTCAATTGTTTTATGTTGTAAGTATCTCCTTGCATATTTCCTTGAAATACCAGCTTTACAAATCTTGCCGTAATAGGAGAGTTTTGTAGGTTAAATTGTTCCCTGCCTGATACCATACCAGTATTCTGAGCAGTGCCTTGGGGAACGTAATGAACCCCATCCGTTGATGTCTGGATGGTGAAAAAGTTAATTACCTTATCTCCATTGGCAAATGAAATATCCAAATTGCAAATTGCTTTCTGCTGCCCCAAATCTACTTGGATCCAAGACCCTTTTCCTGTGGCCGACCATGTTGGAGTTTGACTTACGTTAGTATCATTTCCATTGTTCAAAGCAGTTGTAAGTATGTTCGAGTTGTTAGTATTGCTGTCCGTAACTCCTGCTATTTTCAGCTTATCCTGGGTACAAGATGGATTTGAGCCCAAAGACTGGGTGCCAAACGAGTTGCCTTTGACATTTGCCAGGGTAGTAAATGACATATATTGATTTTTCGGAAATATAGCATGTACCTCAATCTCCCATAATCCTATTGGTCCAGACACCTGGAATGTGTTCGGACTTGTCTGTGTAAGAGGGTGTAACGATGGCACGTCCCCATCATAATCAATAATAAATGCATCTACCTTTGTAGGACGCTTATTGAAATGAAAGCTGATAGGTTTGCCTGTTTGTAATGTCAGACTAGCATTGTTATCTCCGGGTAGAGTCGGCAATTGCACTTTGTTTAGCTGTCCACCTTGGACTGAAATAAATGGAGACATTATAAATTCACGATTGTTATACACTAATCTTGCCGTCGGCGTTGTTGACACCTGATTTGGGTCTTGCATGTGAGAAACATGAAGGGCATTTACTGGGTGGAACAACAAAGAAGTACTTGGTGCCGAGATAGCGAAAACGATTACTACAGATAGTACGATAACTTTAATACTTTTTGCAGCTTTGACCTCTTTCAAATAAGAGATCTCCACTCCTTTTCTCATAGTAATATTTTGTTGTGCGAGTATTTACGTCATATTGAACTAACTACCAAAATAATAATAAGTATGAAAGATATCTACGTTAGCCGCTTTTTATATCCGATAAACGAAAGAAATGGAAGGCTGAATACAAAGTTGCCTAGCCCATCACTGTTTTGCATTTCTCAGGTATAATGGATATAATTTTTATCTAACTACCAATTAATTTAATTGGAAAATAATGAAGGCTCTAGCCAATCAACCGATTGTAAAGCGTACTTTTAGGAGAGTCACAGCTATCAGAAGCGGGCGAGGGTTCTCAAAGACTGAACTAAGAGAGGTAGGTTTGTCAAACATAAAATTTGCAAGGAATCAAGGCATAAGAATTGATGTGCTGAGAAAAACGAGCCATCAAGAAAATATCGAACAACTGAGGGGGCTTATAAGTTCGTTAAGTCGCTCCACTAAATCAGTTAGTGGAAAGCATACAGGTAAGAAGAGAACGGAGGGCAAAGAGGTCCCTAGTACCAAAAAGAAGAGAAGGGAGGGGGCAAAAAGAAGGGGGAGCAAAGAGGTCCCTAGTACCACAAAGTGACATTGGCTGACATTAGTTGAATATAAGTACCCATTTACCTATCAACCCAGGGTTATAGAATAGCCAAAAGAAATCACCGAAGCCATATTGTCTGTGTTAGCCTATCCTTAGCCACATTATTATAATACGAATCTGCTAAAATAATTTTATGCGCTTAAGATATTGGAAAATGGCTGCGGATGAACTTATTGACGCAAATTACCCCGTTGAAAAGGCCAACCATTGGGAAATCAAATGTACAGTAGAGGAGCACCGGCATTTTGGTGTATTTTGGTATAGATATGGGACTCCTTACGACAAGGAGCCGATTCATGGATTATCCCTTTATCATAACGAGATCCCTTTGAATATGGTCCAAGAGATCACAGAGTTCCTCCAGTCTAAAGCTGGGGGAAAGATTCTTTATAGAAAGAATAGAGCATTTCTACAGGGATCAAATGAATTCTCAGATCCAAGGGCAATAGCCAATCTTGCCAAGGAATTGAGCTCAAAGTTCAATGTACCCGTTGAGATCACGATCGAATTTGAAAAGGTGACACAAGAAGAACAAGAAAAGAATATTTTTAGACTACCATCTAATAAGATGCTGCCCATAGTAGGGCCCGATTAATTCCCGGGGCATACGATATTGATATTGTTTTATGCTAGTTATCGAAAGTTACTATAGAGCGAGCAACAACAAGCAGCACCAAACATGCATAGCTTTACTCTTAAACGCCCAAGGTTCCTCCTAAATATCTAAAATAATTAATCTTCATGAGAGCCTGTTATTAATAATATAATATTTTTGTGGAATTAATCTTTGGTAATGCCTAAGGTATATTCATTAAGGAAGGCTATGCTGCTGTACCGAACCCTAATTTTAGTACGATGATGTGAGATGGACACTGCTTTGATAGCGATTTCAATTTAGACATGCATCGATTACTTTACTTTACAATAATTAAAGACAATATTAAAGCCTATCAATACTTCAAACGAGATCGCACGGCCATACTTGTTAGCACCCGTAACTAAATAACGAACTGATAGATGCACAAGCGAAGTAGATAGGATAATCCAGAAACCCACTGATGAAGATGGAAAACCTACGGAGGAAGAAAATGAAAATGGTGGATATCCCTAACATCCTTTTTGTTCTTTTCCTTTGGAGTTGTTTTTGTGTGAGAAGGAATGAAGTTATTGTTTCTAGCAATCTCTGTACCGGACTAACTAATTATAAAAAAGAAAAAAGGTTTGTCGTACGAGTCCTTAGCTTTAAACGTTTATTTGTTTTAGGCTTTAAAGCTCACTGAATTCCGGTTTATGCTGGCTAATCATTTTACGCAGTCCTCTCATATAGTTCCGGGCAAATGTAGTTATTGGCTGCGAAGAGTACCATATGCAGCCAAGTACCTGACAGTCATGACAAGTACGTGCAATTTCCCATTGTGGCGCATCCCAAATCTCCTCGACATTTTTCTCAAGAAGATTATAAGTGTTATCCGGCGAATTAAATTTCCAGCATGGAACCATAACTGTTCCATTACTATTGACAAAGACGCTTTTCCAAACACCACATTCCTCAAAGATGCCTCGCCCATGTTCTAATATTTGTTCGAAATATTGTGCGGGAATCATTATTTGAGGTGAGCTGTGGTGTTTCATATATTCAAGGATACTTTCGCACACCTTTTCCATCCTTTGCCTATCAGGAAGGAGGGAAAAATCGACATCAGATCTGTCTTCGACAAACGTAAGTGAAACTGCGTTTGATCCCAATTCCTTGGCCTTGTCAAAATAAGTTTGATTAATGAACTCTTCGGTATTGTATTTTGTTATTACACTATTAAAGTAATGTGGCACTTGATGCTCTTCAAGAAGATCAAGGTTTTTCATTACTCTCTGAAATGTCTCATGTGATACACCACGAACTTTACAGTAAGATTCTTCAAACAACGAGTCTATGCTGCATGTAATGAATTGGACATAATTCCGAAGCTCAGCTAGGTCTATATTATGTATGAGGGAGCAATTGGTTATCAGCGTTATTGGTAGCTGGAGATCATGTAGATAACGAATAAGATTCATGAAGTCAGGTCGGCTGGTTGGTTCACCGCCCTCTACGATTGACCAAATGCAATACTTGGAAACCTTATCAAAAATTCCTTTCCATTGGTTAGTAGTCAGATCGTATTTTCTAGCAACGTTCAGTTGGCCCGCTTTATCAGACACACCAAATGGACACATGGGACAGAAGAAATTACAATAATGGGTTAGACTAAATACCGCTATTAACGGTCGTCTTCTTCCCATAATTCTATTCCCGGACCACTTTCCTAATAGTTTGAGTGTACGGATAGTGTCAACAACCATACATCGACCTTGGTGAAGACATACATATTAAGCGTTTACGGTGCTGGGAAGGTTTGATTGCCAGAACCGAAATTGTGAAACTAGGTAAAGAGATCTGAAACCATTTTGGCGTACGAAGTTTCGACTACATCGTGTGTTCTAATTATATTTGCACCGTTCAATATGCAGGTCAATTCCATTAAGGCTGAAGGTATCAAAAGATCCTCTGATGCTAAATTGAATATATTTCCTAAGAACGATTTTCTTGAAACAGAAATACAAATCGGCATTGAAAATACTTGGAGTCTCTTTAAGTTTGAGATGACTTCAATATCTCTGACGTACCATGGGAGGTCTGTCATTTTTGTAAAGAATGGGTTTTTTCCTGAGGCCCTGAAGAAGCCAATAGCTGGATCAATAATAATATCATCGGTGCATATACCGGCTTTTCTTGCAATGTTAATGCTTTCATTTAGGGTATTCATGGTTCCAGCAAAATGTCCGGAAACCGCCCCACTTTGGCCGCCGTATGCACTCACTATAACGTACGAGCCTGAGCGGGATATAACATCGGCCATTTTCTTGTCGTATTTTAGACCTGAAATGTCGTTGATGACATCAATACCCATGCTAATTGCCTCCTCTGCTACCTCGGATCTGAGAGTGTCTACCGAAATAGGTAGACTACAATCCCTCCTTACTGCTTCAATAGCCAATCTCAGCCTTTTAATTTCCTGTTCTACTGTGATCACAGTTTCAAGATAGGGTGCTGTTGACATTGCACCAATATCCACCATTTCCGCACCTCGGTCTTGCATTTCAGAAGCTGTTAAGGCGATTTCTTGTACTGTAGTTCTTATTGACTTTTTGTAAAATGACTCTGGGCTAACATTGATAACTCCCATAATCCTTGCTGGGACTCCCATCCGTATTTCGAGTTTGCCGATAGAGACCAAAGGATATGCTAATTGCCCGGAATATGAAAAGTTCGGGTTTTAATTATATATTGTTGAGAAATTGAAGCTTTGAACCCAACATCCTCACATTTGGAATTAGAGCCAGTGATGAATTTTAAATAAATCTTCAATTGGTTCATTTTTTATGAGTTTTATCAAGCCAAATGCTTGAGGCACGGAAAGCATAGGTTTATCAAAATGGTTATCAGTAGCAATCCGAGGACAGGCAACTTCTACAAATGCGTCAATACCTTTGAAGTTTTGAATTCCTTCATTGTCGAGATTAGTCATTGCAATCAACTGAACATTCCTTCCCAGATCTTCAAATAGCTTTTTAAGCTTAAGTGCCTCAATTTTTGCAAATTGGCCGTCCTTTAGACCAATAATAATACCAATGCGTCTAGCGTCTAATGCATTGTATATTGATAATATTGCCCTCTTCTTGACAATCTCAGCCTCTTTGTTGATTTGAAAATATTCTTCAAAATAAGGATCTAGCATATATGTGGGTTTTTCAGTTGACATCGCAATACTTATCGTATGAAATCTACTCTGACCAAGGAAAATATGTGCGTCGACAATTTCACGGATACCAAATGCAGGATAGAATTCACATCCAAAGACTTGACCATCGTTAAGTTGACCTTTGCCTTTGCCAATGATTACCTTGTACCCATATTGTTCAAAAATATTTTTCACGTTATGAAGCTGATTAAGGTGCTGACTGTCTGTCAACAGGGATAATGTTTTGTAGTGCTCCTTTTGAAGGGATGATGCACATTTTCTTGCGACTCTGTCAAAACTTATGTCATCGTAGGCATTAATCATAATTACCTTCTCCCCAAAGGCTTCTCTAGAAATAGTATGTCCTATGTTAAACAAAATGTCTACACCTAACATGTCAGCTGCATGGGTATTTAGATCACATGAACCCCAGCAAGTATCTCCTACTATGTAAGCTGGGATACCGAACTTTTCGGAAATATTATATGCGGTATCCTGGATTTTTGCGATAAGACCTACAGGCCCATTAAGCGCTACCGAATTGGGCCTTCGCGCCTTGATTATCTCACAGATTCTATTTTCATCAATTAGCATCAATTTCGTTCATTCCATTTTAGTAAAATCTTAACGATGAGCATACCTCATTTTAAGGCTTTGATTTGAGAGTTAACAATGCAATACTAGGATGGACTAAACGCTGAGAATAATGGCAGTCGCACACTGAACTTTAAAAGAGTTCATTCAAATAGTATCAACCAGTGGGGTAATCAAGAGGCAGAGGTTCTTTGGATTACAGTTACTTCTCATAAAGAGAAAGTCTAGAACACAGATTGCAGATGGTTAAAGGTCTTTGCATCATGTCTGATCTAAATTGATAGAATAGGAATTACTTAAAATCTCTGGCCTCTTTTCAATTCGTTTGTCCATTGGTAAAGAAACCGTTATTCTTTCGCGATTTAGGTCAACTATGAATTTGTATCTTTGTTCTTGGTTGATCGTACGAACTGTATGCTCAAATTCAATAGGACAAGATTGGTTCCTAAGTGATTCAGGTATTCGTGGCTCTAGATATATCCGATTTTTGACCATATCCAATCTCATTCCCAACATCATCTGCTGCATCGCATAGGTATACATACCTACAGACCATGCCTGAAGGATGCAGGAGTTAAAAGGTTCGGGCCGGTCGCCTCTGTATGTTTCAGCAAACATGGCGTTCTCAGCGTGTATCCGTTGTGCCATGCTATCAAGATAATATAGTGCCTGTTCTAGCCGATTCATCTTAAGTTCGCTAACAGCTGCCCAACCAGTAACAAGCGGCCAAACCGCGCCATCATGGTAAAGACTAGGGTGATATTTTGGATCTAGGTTACTCAGTGTCCTCACCCCCCAGCTTGTCGTCAGGTCACTTTTTTCGATCCTCGAAAGAACTGATTGGGCTTTAACTTTATCCCCAATCAAGCCGGTAAGGAGCATTACAAGTACATTTGGTCTTATGCTGGGATCCTTAGTACCGTCCCGTCTTATAGTGTCATAATAAAAACAGTCTTCACTATTCCAATATTCTCTCTCTACTTTGACCAGCAGACGATCTGCTGTTCGATTCCACTTCTCCTGATTATCATTATCTCCCACCATACTTGCCAGCTTGCTTCCAACCCTCAGGCTCTCATAGAATAAGGCTTGGACATCATTTGCGCTTTTTCGCCTGTCTATGTGATCCATCCATGTTGAATCTTGCAAGGGTAACTTTTCAGCAATGCCTGTAAAGCCATTTTCGACTAATCCATCTCCATCTATGTCCTTCAATAGTCCCCAATTCACGAGGTCTACAATTCGTTTCCACCTATTTCGTAGGTAAGAGATGTCGCCAGTTGCCAGCACGTATTCATATAACGCCCAGGGAAACAGAAATGTAGAATCAGCCGATCCGAATGTGCTGTTGTGCAAGAATGATTTACCACTAATTATCATAGGTAGTTCTCCTTTCATCGCGTATTTTGTTGTCTTCTTTGCCTGGTGAAGAAGAAAATTCTCAATTACTGCAATAGCGAAGGCATAATCTCCAATAGCAAGGTAACCTCTCAAAGACCACCCTGTATCTCTGGCCCAATAGTTTGGGAATCTAGGTAAACCCGCACATATTCCAGGCCCGAGCCCATCGTACTCTGCCTTTAGGTATTCCATGCTCATCTTTGCCTTTTCGAATGCTTTAAGAAGTTTCACTATTGTGGAATGTTGTTGATGACTTTGACTAGAGGGAGTGACGCTAAGAGTGGATGTGGGAATAGATTTAAAATGGTTCTGCGTATCCTCAAGAAGTTGCTTATAGTTATCCCTTACATGTGTGTATTCTCTTAGACAGTCTTCGGAGCTGGTAAACCCGCCGGTGGCTATCAAGGCAAGCTCGCACATATTGCCTGCTTCAACATCCACATCATATGAAATTTCCAAATCGTTATCAAAAGAATCCATTAAAACCCTAGACGGTCGCAGCTCCTTTGGCGCAACGCCAATCGTTCCGTAGAAATGTGCAAGATTTCTTTTTGCTGCAGTTTGGATTTGTAGACAATTTTCCTTCGTAAGGAGCTTAGAGGAGTTACTCTGAGAGATTGCTGCTAAACCATAGCTAGTAATGTTCCCATCAACGACAAAATGTATTCTAATTTTTCGCCTCGGTCTTTCTATTTTCTTTCTTGGACTTAGCCTGGTGTAATCTCCCCGATCCAACAATTCTAAGCCCATAACGAATCCCTTTGTATCTGGCGGAACGAATAATGTTCTTTTTACTTGCAGACCGGCCAGTTCATGTCTGGTATACAGGGCTCCATTTTCGTGCTTGGAAGATACCACAAAATTTGGTAACCTTTTCCGCACTCCATCGTCCATCGATATTTCCATCAGGATTCTACCAAAAGCTCTTGCTGGTGGAACGTACAGCCCCCCATTGTCGTATCTTGTTCCCATCCATGTCCAGTTAGCAGAAACATTGGCATTTGACGATCCTACAATATAGGCTTTTTTGCCGGAAAGAATCAAGGGGCTTGTGAAGTTTTTAAAGATAGTATCTTCGCTAGACATGTCAGATTCGGAATCGTCTACCATGTTAGAGGGAATGAAAATTTTTTCTCTATGGCTGCTGACATAGTCATTAAAATTAAAGGGAATTATAATTTGTTCAAAACCTTCTAGTTTACTCAATATTACAATTTTGTGCTTAGTACGTTCGTCCAAATCTTCATCTCTCATAATAAGAAACCTTGCGCTTTGAAACGGTTTGAACGGAATAGGACGATCCTCAGATAGCAAGGCTGCGTTGACAACATCTTCCGAAGTTGCGATGAAGATTGATTTTTTAGGAATTGGAATCTCATCGACATATATATCAAGTGACACAATGTTGCCTCCTAAGGGGACAGGAGGGTTTAGTAGCGAGAAAATAAACCCTTTAGATCTGTTATCTCCATTTACTATTGTGGCATTCTTTAAGCTACCATCGATATACGAAAGAACCGTGTGTGTTTTATCTAAAGTCCTAACCATTTAGCGCACCCTGGTTAACATCCTAGAAAAATCCTCTCGAAATACCTTAACCCGTCAAAATATAGAAGCAAGTATCGAAATTTTTTTGGTAAGCTAAAATATGCCGGAAGATTTTTCGACTCAGCTACCACAGTTTACCGTTTCAAACTAGGGTATTTTAATATTAATCTTACATAGCTTGACATGACTTAATAGCCTATGACATTAATTTCAAATTGATGGCCAGTAGCGTTGAGTGATTGCGTTATCTCACTAGAGACAGTCTTTGAACAGGTTTATTTTTAATTATGGTTTTAATTATGGATAAATATCCTAACTAGGATATTTAAATTGATTAATTAATTTTTCAAAAGCTTGAATTATGAGCTATAATACGGGGGCAGCCTGCCAGTACCACCACAAGTCCAAGACCCAGTCTCAAGCCTTACAAGATCCACCACGTAGACGTGCCAGCATGGCTACCCCGCCTTAGGGTTGCTCCCTCCCGGACCTCACCCATTTCAACGATTCACAGTCACGACCACGCCTTCACGTAGTGTGCTGCTCATAACCATCCGACACGGCATGATTTCATTTCCGCAATGCAAGCAGGCATCTCACACCTATGGATTTACCCGGCAGTTACTGATCCCAGCATAAAGCCGATTTCTGATATGGGGTACGGCTAGCACCCCGATCCTTCCTGCCTCCGCAGATACTATAAACAAGATACATTATATTTGCTTATCATTTATAGTTTCAACCGTCTTGAGTTTGGACAAATGTGATAGATTATTGTTGTAGATTGCATTATTTCTTTTAAGGAAATTTCATGTCACTTTAACGTCATTGTGGATTTATCAGAACTTTAAGAGTGCCGCAAACAGAACAAATCGGCTGTGTTGATTTTCTTCTACATATTTGACATTCATTAGAATTAGTTAATGAACCCATAGTAGACTCCTTTAGGGCTTTTGAGATTTTTGTGACCGTGTTGAAGGCATTATATTTAACGCCAGCATGCCTAGATTCGAGATTATTCAGAAACTCACGGATGTCTGACCTAATACTTTCCTTCATATATGGACACTGATCAGACTGAAATGGTATATCCCTCAGTAGCGCATAAAATGCTATTTCATGTTCATAAATTTCTACAAATGGCTTGACCTTCTTTATACCATTGGGCCCATACTGAACTGGCTCTGGGTACATCCAGCCGATCCTCTCAACGTCTCCAGATAGTAGGTTAATCAAGAAGGTTTGGAGATGGTCATCGAGATTATGAGCTGTTGCAACTACGGTGGCACCTGCTTCTTCTGCCATGATATCCATTAATCTCCTACGGAAGGTGCCGCACATGGAGCAGGATGTCATTTTATCAGAAGGTCTGTTTTCCGTAGCATCATCCATGTTTGTACCAAAAATTTGACTATAGCTAGAAATTTTATATTCTACTTTAATATGGGAACAAAAGTCCCGTACTATCTGTAAGGATTCCTCTCGATAGCCTGCTATCCCTTCATCTATGGTGATGGCTATTAGGTTTGTGCGGTTATGTTCCTCAAAGAACTTCTTTAGAACATACAAGAGAGCTAAACTATCTTTTCCGCCGGAAACAGCAATAGCCACCTTATCACTGTGGCCAAGCATGGAGAACTTTTGCATCGTCTTAGCAGTTTTATGTTCTATTGAGAACAAAAAGCACCCTTTACATAGGTACTCTCCAGAGTATGTCCTGTAATATACACTTGGACACTCGTGGCATTTAGTGCAGGTCTTTGACAGATTGATTGCAGACTATTATTTCTTTATTTCTTTATTTAGACACGATTCATCACAATGTTCATAACTTTATGGCTTCAAATTGGAACAAAAAGCATTTATGTATCGGTGTCGACATGATTTGAGTGTGCAACTCAACGATGAGCTTTTAGATGAAATTAACCTCAAAATTATAGACATTTTGAGCAAAGATTCCTCAACCACATTTGTTGAAATTGCTAGGAAGATCGGGATCTCTGACGCAACTGTCCATCTCAGAGTTAGAAGGTTGATTGCGGGCCGAATTATTAGTAAGTTCACAATTTCAGTGAATAACGGCCGATTAGGTTATGACCACCTGGCATTCTTGGGCATCAATGTAGAACCTGGTTTTGCAGAACCGGTTGTGTTAGGTTTATCAAATGTGGAAGCAGTTTTGGAAATTCATGAAATGCACGGTAGGTTTGATCTCATGCTGAAAATTCGATCGAAAGATTTGGAGGAAATGAGGGATACTGTGGTACACAAGATACGTACGTTACCACACATTTTGGAGATAGAGTTAATGGCTGTTTTAAAATCAAGGAAGGAAGAACAAATGGTTCCTTTAAAGAGTGATATAGCACAGAAAACCGAATCTGCGTTTGCCTAAAGCTTGTCAGAAAGAATTTCAGTGTTTTTGCTTCTCTTTCTTCGAAGCCTGCCACCAGTCAAGATAATCATCATGTAATTGGCTTCTTCTATTGACAGACTCTCTTTCTGCCTTATCTCGTAGTTCATCAATCTTTTCTCTTGAAGCAAATATCCCGCAACTCTTGCAGAAGAAATTCTTACTAACTGGATCAAATTTTAGCTCACCGCCGCACTCAGGACAGAAACTCGCCAACCACTTTATAGCGATCAAATTCCTAATAAAAGCATTTTGTAGATAGACTACCGGCCATTTGCAAACAAGATATTTAATTAATTTTGTCCATTGCTAGGCTCATTAGGATATTAAGCCTGGTGCATGGACTTGCATCGTCATCCTACATTGTAGCAGTCAGTTCGCCCGTCGATTGCCACGCACCAGGGAAGAAAGGTTAATGAGCCAGAAATTAAACTGTTGGGCTTCTTATGGACACAAGACTCTGATCCGCATCCACATTTACCTGCATTCCCGGCTTAATGACAATAAATGAAGTATTGTCAAGCTTATCTACTAGAGGGATGTTTGAAATTGCACAACCTGAGGCGGTGACAATGTCAGCCTTGCCCATACATATTATTGCTGCTGGTGCACACAGATTCATTTTCAATGAAAATATAGAATATGCACCTACACTGCTCCCAATGGAGCCTGGAAAAATCAATACAGTGTTTTTGACAGGCGATCCAAACAGCTCATGCTGATTATCCTCTACAATGCCATTCTCCTGGTTAATCATAGAAAGAAAATTGATTCGCTCATTTGTGATTAATGCAGCTCCGGTAGCATGGCCACCAACTATTTTTCTACAATTAGTACCTGCAATCAATTTTAATCAGCGTACTCCTTAACTATATTTTTCAAATCCTTTAACGATACTCCCAACTTATTTGATTTATTGAGGTAGTACGCTGCCTTAACACTATTTGTAACTACTGAATCAAAGTCGGCTCGAGTAATTAGTGGTGTTAGGCAAGCACACGAATCACACATGAACTCCCCACCTGCGCGCTCAATTTGATCAGTTACACCAAGCTGTTTGGCTTGATCATGAATCGCCCTTGCGCAGAATATTATACAACGTTTTTTTAGCTTTTTTCCCTGTATTAATTTTGTAAACAACTTCAGCTCATTTAATCCAAGCTGAGGGCTTCCTAAGACTATCAAGTCACCTGCATCTGCGGTATTAAGTTGTTCTTTAATCCCCAATAACTCCTCTTTCCCGCAAGAGATGATTTCTTGCTGTGTCCCGTCAACTTTAGTGAACATTCCACATGAACCAGATGTGCCCATCCCTGCAGAAAGAGCCTTTGCGTTTACTAGACTAATATTTTCTTTACCCTCGCTGAATGCTACACAATTATCTTCGACCGAGTTTCCCACAAAAAAACCCAATAAGCCATAGTCTAATTCTGAAGTAAGATCGAAGTCTGTTTTGATTGCCACTTTCGCATGTCTGAAACTTTCGATTTGGAGGTTTGAGTATGGAGTTTTCCCCGTTATCGCACTTGCAAGAGAGCTTAAACCGCTCTCTCTATTAGAGAATAATCCCAAGATCGAGTTTGCAAAGATTGCTGCGCTACTCTCACCAAAGCTCACCGGGCTTCCGTTGTTAGGAATATCAAAAATTTCGTATGGGATGCATGTAAATGAAGGGACTGCACCAAGCATCTCATATGATCTCATTATATCCATCTGCTTACTAATGAAACTATCAGGAATGTTGCCTAGCTTGTTCCTGTCAAAGCCTACAGGATTTACAGTGGTTCTTATTTTTACATGTGCGTTCTTGCTAAAACCTTCTAGGAAATTCATTCCACTATCTCCAATAGTGTTATAGTTCGCACCCGAAATATGAGCCCATTGCACCGGAACCAGCTTCTCTGCGTCTGTGGCTTCACCAATTGCGAGCAGGATTCGATATGCTGTAGATAATGATTCTCCACTTTCACCTCTTAACATATTTTCTTCCTCTCTAGTGAGTTCCATTTGAGCACATTAGAGAGCAAGGTCTAATAACTATTTCAGAACACTACCTCTCACTTTAAAGGGCCACATATAACACGATTATCAATAAATCAATAAATCAACTAGCCGCAGAAAGAGTAAAGGTACCATTTAGTTGTTGGCCGCATTCTAGATGCATACAAATAAGTCTGTCAATCTAGTCAAAAGAGTTATGGGATGAAGACAAGTGACTCTGTAAAAAACCTATTAGAGATATTGGGATATCCGTCTCTTTACCCGCCACAGCAACAAGCAATTGCTCATGGCTTGTTAGATGGAAAAAACTTGCTTATTACTACTCCAACTGCGAGTGGAAAGACCCTGATTGCGATAATAGCATCCATCAAAGCATTTGAGGAAGGAAAGAAAGCGATTTACCTAACACCTCTACGCGCCTTGGCTGCAGAAAAGTACCATGATTTCAGTATAATTAAGCAGTTAAATGGTCATGTCACGAATATCAATATTAAAATTGCTTCAAGCGATTTTAACTCTAGCCCCAAGAGATTAGGTGAGGCTGACGTTCTAATTTTAACCAACGAAAAAATGGATTCACTCATCAGGCGTGATATAAGTTGGATATCTAACGTCGGCCTCTTCATAGTTGACGAAATTCATTTAATTGGTGACCAAGATCGCGGTCCAACACTCGAAATGCTGTTAGCAATCATCAGAAAAATCAGTCCAAGGGCTCAAATTCTTGCACTAAGCGCAACTGTATCAAATTCTGAAGAAATCGCAGATTGGCTACGCTGCGATCTGGTACATACTAACTGGAGACCAACGCAGCTATTGGAGGGAGTTTATGAAGGAGGCACTACTGTGCGAATGAACGGTGGGAATAAGATCAAAATTCCGGGCTATTCCAATGCTGCTTTAGAAATCGCAGTGGACTCCATCCAGAATGGCGGTCAGTCATTGATCTTTGCGTCGACCCGGAAACGAGCCTATTCGCTGGCACTCAAAGCTACTGAAATAGTGTATAAATTCCTCAATAAAATGGAAAAGGAGAAGGCTATCAGGGCTGGTAGACAAATAAGGGCTAAAGGCGAGGACGTTGAACTAACCGCTAATCTTTCTGAAGTAGTTTTCAAAGGGGTAGCATTCCATCACGCTGGCCTAGGTACATCCGCTAGAGAGATAGTAGAACAAGCCTTTAAACAGGGGATTGTCAAGTTATTGGTTGCTACACCCACGCTGGCTGCGGGAGTCAATCTACCTGCTAGAAGAGTAGTCATTTCAGGCATCTTGCGATATAATTCAGATGCTGGAACAAATTTACCAATTAGCATTTTAGAATACAAACAATTGTGCGGTAGAGCAGGGAGACCAAAGTACGACGATATTGGAGAAGCAATAATTGTTGGGGAAAATGGACTGAGCCCAACAGAGCTTTACGAGCACTATATACTAGGTGAGCCAGAACCAGTTCAGTCTCAGTTAATGAACGAAAGGGCTTTGAGGATATACACCTTGAGTATTATCTCTACAATTCCCGGATTGAAGCTAGAAGAAATTTACACCATATTTGGTAAAACCCTTTCTGGCCAACAACATAATAAAACAATCATGAAAAGAAAAATTGATTCTACTCTACACTACCTTGAGGTTGAGGATTTAGTCAAATCAAAGAATGACAGGTATATTCCTACTAATTTCGGGAGGCAATCATCACTATTATACATTGATCCGCTTACGGCAGTAGAGTTCAAAAAAGCGATTGCCATGAGCACCCAATTCAAGCCAATTTCAGAAGATGGAGTTAGAATCCATACTCTGGCCTTCCTACAGCTAATATCGAGTTGTACTGATTTCTATCCTAAACTTCCTATGCGAAAGAGGGACTATGAGCTAATCACAACCTATGAAAACCAAATGAATGGATTATCCTGTGAGATTGGAGATTTTGAATATACCAGGAGCCTACTTGCACTATACGAATGGATCCACGAGGCCAGTGACCGTAACTTGAGTAATAGATTATCAATTGAGCCTGGCGACATGCATCGAATTGTAGAAAATGCGGGTTGGCTGGCAAGAGCGTTATATCAAGTTTCGAAGTTACTTAGGCGTGGAGACCTATTGAAAGAACTGAGTGAGCTTCAAATTAGGATAAAATTCGGTATAAAAAATGAACTGATCCCACTCGTGAGGTTAAAAGGAATTGGGCGGGTAAGGGCCCGCGCGTTATATGATGCAGGATTCTTAGACTTGAAGATGGTTGCTGAGGCGCCTGAGGCAAAGTTATCCAGCGTCTCAAAAATTGGGCCTAATTTGGCAAAGAGGTTGAAGGAACAGCTTAAGAAAGAGCCATTTTTAACCTCTTCCGCTTAGGCCCCCGTTCAGAAATTGTAATTTTATAAGCAAGTAGATCCACGATTTTATGGGATTAATGATAGATCTTTCATTTGGGAACTATTTTTTCTATGGAGTAGTGGTAACTCTCATTTCGTTTCTCTCTGTGTACTTACTGACACCTAGGTTAATCACCTTGCTGGTCTCGAAAGGATTTGTAGTACAAGACTACCATAAGCCTGGCAAGCCTCGGATCCCAAGACCTGCTGGTCCAGTTTTGCTCCTTGGCCTAGTGGGTGCTGAAGTTTTTCTTTACTTGTTCACTCTAAATGCCCAAATTCTAGCTATTTTGCTTACTTCGGTTATTGCATTTTTAGTTGGGTGGATCGACGATAGGAAGGTTATGCCAGGTTTTTTCAAGCCCGTAGCCCTCATTCTTGCAGCTATTCCATTGGTTGTTCTTGGGGCTCATGGGACACATTTGAATCTTATATTCGGAGATGCGTCAATCCCTCTCTTGTATATACCCCTTATATTCATCATAATTCCAGTTGCAGGTAACACCATCAATTCTATCGACGTTTTGAATGGAGTTGCTAGCGAGGCAGTTATTACGGCTACCATACCGCTTTTGGTGTCTATTGCTGTTTTCGGTAATACCATCGTCTTTATTGGTGGGCTTTCTCTTTTTTTTGGAATGATAGCATTTTATAAATACCATAGGTTTCCTAGTAAAATTTTTCCAGGAGATTCTGGGACATTATTGATTGGAGCCATGTACGGTGCGCTTGCAATCGCGGGTAGTTCTGAAATAATTGGAGTTATAGCATTGCTCCCTTCAGTTATGAATTCATTTTTGTTTCTTAATAGCGTGAAGAAGATAGTTGAGCATAGGGAAATCAAATCTCGCCCTACCATACTGATGGAAGATTTCAGACTAATGGCTTCAAGAGATAAACATGCACCTACAACTTTATTGAGGCTAATCCTAGCGGATGGTCCTCTATCCGAGGAAGGAGTTGGCAAGAGGATATTGCAATTAGCAATTTACAGCTCATTGTTAGCACTTTTAACGATAGGCATACAATATTATTTTCTGTCAGGTGTCAAACATACGATCCTATTTCCTTGAATGGAACGTTGTCAAGGCTTATTATTGCTGTGTACCTCAAGGAATTGCCCCGTCTTTGCGTACTTGCGTCTATTCTACCTTACAACCGGTTTAGACGTCCCAATCACTAGCAGACTTTTTTTCTAGATGAGTAGCTTTATGCTACATGACTGCAGGATAAATTCATTCACAGACCATATCACACCAACTAATCCTTATCAGCTCTGTAAACATATCGAATATCAGAAATGCCTCGAGTTTCAAGGAATGACCAAACTTTTCCACATATCGTACAGCATATAGATCTTTCCTTTATGGAATACTGAAGCTCAAAGTGACTACAACGGATTTGATGATTTCGCTTCAGCGCCTCCATTTCTCTTAGGAAGCTGATATTTCTTGTTGGGTTTTCAGCCACTACAAACACATACATTGAAGGATAAAAAACCCTTGCTTGTAATTTCTATCATCAAGTGAATCTGTAATTCAAGTAGTCATAACGTAATCATGAATTTTGTTGACACTAAGTACACTTACAGGTTGTTGTACTGGACTCGCCGACATAGGAACTAGTGTCAGGCAGTAATGAAAGGATTGGTAAGTTGCGTAACTGAGAGTATAACTTCTAGAAGTTCTTGTCTGATCTTCGATTGATACAATTATACTCCTCTTCTGTAAGACGCTGTTATTGAAACTAGTCGAAGACAGCATACCCACCTCAACGAATTTAAATTGGTAAAACAGGAGGGGATGTAAACTTATCTAAAATATATTCAATGCCAATATATTATTATATGATGTAACAAATTATAGAGAGCTGGTTAGCAATAAATGGGCCGCATCCGACAAATGGAAATTTCAGCATTTAAGTATCTCAGTACTAATATTCCTATGAATGATTTTATGGATATAACTTTTCAGCATTTTCCATTATACAATGAACATCAATATTCGGTTGCTCTTGCTGTGATGTCCAACGATATGACGATATCGAACCGTTTGGACAAAAGGTAGAGATGTGAGAGCATGCTTAATACGAATCCTGATTCCAATAATATTGCTAATGTTAGTGTATCTGTATCGATCTCAGACATAAATGTACAATTTAGTGGTAGCCCTGAGTCTGTCCTAACATCGGTTATTGGGTTTATAACAAAGCAGGTTCCCTCTATTGACCTTGCCAGAAAGATCTCGCTGAATTACTCTGTCACAGAGCTCATCGATTTATTTTCTAACTTTATAAAAATAACTCCGGAGGGACCGAGAGTAATTATGGGACAACAAGAAACTGGAAATAAGAAACTATCAGACAAAGAAGTTGTTGCCCTACAATTAGTAGCTACAAAAATAGCCAAGGACCTCGGCAAATTGTCGTACGAAGGGTTGCCTTTATCTGAAATTCAAGCAGCAACAGCCTTAAATCCAAAGTCTGTTAGTTCAAGGCTTTCAGAGCTAGTAAAGATTGGACATGTGATGCGGGATGACGTTTCTGATGCAAATGAATCTGTAATTTATAAAATAACCACGACTGGCAGTCACTGGTTAAAATCTGTGCTGGCAAAGAGAAAGTGAAATCGAACCTATCTAAGAAGAATCATGTGGGGGTCTTTTTTGTATGTATTGGTAATTTCTCATAGTGCCGTTTCTAGCAAGGATATTTTCTCTCACCATATCTGTTAGAGAATGAGAAACTGCTGTCCTATCGTAGTTAAAGCCGCGCCTGGACATCTCTAGATGGACCTCACCTAGATGTTTTTCAGTGCCGAAGTAACCTTCAGACCAAAGATCTTCCAGAAGAGCCCTACAGGTCATCCCTGCCTTTTGTGTCATCCTAGTACGAAGAACTGCTGAATTTGTAGATGCTTTTACAGTATCGCGAGTTGAATTAACCTCATTGGCCAACGTATTGACTCTTTCTTTTAGTTCTTCAATCTTAGTATTCAGATCTGAGTTAATGATAATCGAGGTATCCATGCCTGAGAGCACATTTTCTACTACCTCCTTCACTTTTTGTTCGGTACATGTGATTTCTACTTCCCAATCGTGATATTTTAGCCTAATTTTTGCTTCGGGATGCAAGGATTCATTCATTCACGGTTACTTTAACGAAGAAATTTTCTGTCACATAAACTTGTTGCTGAGCAAGCCCATCATGGCCATGTTGCACAACATTAATAACTAAGCATGTTATATTGTTGAACAACATGAATATGCAATTAAATTCAGAATTCAACTGGACAGATATCAGTTGTGGACTTGGTGAATCTATTGGTAGGAGCCAATTTGCCGATCTGCATAATGTTCTTAATGGAAAAAAAATCATTTTTACTTGTTTTAAAAAGAATCACGTTCCAGTTGGTGGGTGGGGGCTTGATTCGAATCAAAAACAATCAATAAGAACGATTACACCTGTCAGAGAGATTTCCCCCGTAGCTGCAGTCGACTCTAGCAGTATCACCTTAGCTGAAACTGAAGATGGTGTAATTTATGCGGCCAAATGTGGAATTGCATTCGCTCTAAACGGTGAATCTACTATGCATCTCAAAGTTGGTCCAATTTTATTTTATTTAAATGATCAAACTCTTAAAGAATCCACACTTGATTATAGGCTTGCAAGGTTAATCCTATCCGATCAAGAATCAGCTAACAGGATGATTAGATTACGAGTTGAAAGATCAGTACAAATTAAAATATCAAACCAACTTGCAAGATCCATAATTTTAATCGACGGAGCATTGAGAACTTCGCCATATGAGACTACGAATCAAAACATTGCAGCCTTGACAGAAATGTGCTTGATTAGAAATAATACCTTGATCGGAATAAGCAAGAATACATCATTTAAAGCTCTAAGCAGAATATCGATGCCACTAGCCAAAACCAAAGGAACGGTCTATTCAGATGTTGGAATGATAATTCAAAGCTTAAGTAGAAATTCAATGGGTAAAAACCTACTAGTGAAACTGGGAGATGGGCCAGGGCCTGTTCTGAGGGCTGACATAGTTTGTGCTAGTGGGAATTTAGAAGCTTCATTTGGCAAATTCATAGCCAACGATTCAATGGCTGGAGGTTACCCCGAGACCTTAAGACTTGCACATCATATTTCTACTTTTACGAACACAGAGATTTCATGCTTAAGAAGCTATCTCATGAACAATTATAATCTGGAAGAGCTACATACAGAAGATATTCGTAAGACTTTATTGGGCTCGATACCGGCATGAAAGTCTTAACAAAAAATAGCAACGAACTAGTAATATTGGCTATGAAAAGTGATAGTATTCACAAAGGCGATTACTTGTTAATTGAAGACAACTATCTAAACAAAAAAATGATTGCACAGATCTATGATGAAGAATATCTTTCATCTCAATCACTCGTCGAAGACATTGTTAGGGACGAAATTATAACTTCTTTAAGCACTGAAAGCTTGCACGATCCTCTTAATATCGCAAAAATGTCAAATATGATCAGGGACGCCAGAATATTCCTCACTAAAATGCGAGGAAGTATAGATGGAAACGGCAAAATATCTGCAGACATAAGATGGATACCATCGAGAGTCAATTCCAGTCTAAGACGCCTAACCAGCATTGAATTGAGCGGTTATTTAGGTAGAGACGGCCTCTTGCCAATTAAGATGGGTTGCACAAGAGGAGACAAAGAAAGTTTTGAGATCTACGCAGAGGACCTCGATGGTAAGCTGAATATACTTACTGGTAAGAAAGAGTCAGGTAAATCCCATCTTACCAAAATCCTAATTAGTAATCTCATACAGTACGGGGCGTTCGTGATCGTTTTTGATTTAAACGATGAGTATGGAGGCATTTCCAAGAACTGCGATGGGTCTCCGTCCTCCCTCGAAAAACGAGTAAAAATTTTAAGATCTGATAGCGGTTTAAATTTCTCTCTTAAATACTGTGGAAAAGCAGCGATATCAAATATGCTAAGAAATGCTCTTGAGACCCCGAATGCGTCTATGCGTGAATTTTTTAGGATCTGGGATTGGCTGGAGAATAGAAATAATTTAAAAATGGAAGCTTTTGGAAAAGCCGTTAACACATGGAACGCTAACGAGTTAGTGCGAGATGCACTAGTTTCTAGGTTCCATGTCATGCAAGCATCTCATTTATTTCTCGAAAATGACTACGGAGGATTTAGGTTCGAAGATATTTTCTCAAATCAAAATGATGGTTCTGCGATCGTGATTAGTATGGGCAAAATGATTCCAATTGTGAGACGAATGGTCGTAGAACTAATCTTGAATAAACTTGTAGACCTATTAGAAAATGACATAATCCCTCCAATTTTCCTTTTTGCTGAAGAAGCACACATGTATATTCGCGAAACATATTGGGAGGACATAATAACTAGAATGAGACATTTTGGAATCTATCCTACTTTTATAACCAACCAGCCGGACGCTATAGGTGATGGGATTTATCGACAGGCGGACAACATATTTCTATTCAATTTTACTAACGACTCGGACTTGGAAAAAATTTCAAAAGTATCTCTAGCTGATAGTGATACCGTAAAATCACTAGTCAAGACATTGCCTCATCGTTCCTGCCTTATAATAGGTAAGGTGGTTTCTGACCTGCCTATCGTCTTAGAAGTTGCACCACTAGATACAATCGCGTTGGGGGAAACAAAGAAGTTTTTCAAAATTCAGGAGTTAAAGTTCTAAAGTAGAAATTCTATGTGATAGCTCCCTCGCCATGTTTTTTTGTGCCTATATCCACAGCATCGGCTACTGGAGAAATGAAAATCTTGCCGTCTCCTGCTGAACCAGTGCTCACAGTATTTAATATCGTATTTACCACTTTCTCGACATCAGAATCTTCAACTACGGTGAGTACGTTCGCTCTAACCGAAAATTCGGAGACGTATCTTGCTGTTCCTCTGCTACTTTCCACCATTGGCTTGGGACCTTTTCCACGGCCTCTTGATTCGAAAATTGTACATCCGCCTACCCCTGCTTTTTTAAGGGCATCGTTTAATTCTAAGACTTTTTCATTACTTATAATGGCTTCTACCCGTTTCATATTTTGCAATGAATGACGTAATAATAAAAGGTTTTGTTCAAATTACAACCAATTAACTTTCTACATGTAACATTCCAGGACAAAAATTAGATATTCCTAGCTATTGGTCTTTCCGAAAATGGTGTTGAGAGAGGCTGGCGCTCTCAAAAAGAGATAAGTAATCCAGCTACATTCATAATTATCTTGGACAGTTCAGGCTATTACGCGATTTTAGGTGTTTCTGAACAGGCAACATATCCTGAGCTAAAAAGAGCGTACAGACGCCTGGCTAGAAAATATCACCCAGACAGAAACAGATCATCTCAAGCCGAGACTATGATAAAGAAAATCAATGCTGCTTTCGAAGTTCTTTCAGATAAGGATAAGAGAGATGAATATGATAAGGGAGACTTATTTAAGGCTGTGTCCAATGACAGATCTCATTATAGTGAGGACGAAGGGATGGACGAAAACCATGACTATAATCAGGAGCATAGTAACAAGTTTAACCAATATAGGCCTAGGCAGGAGCACAAAACAAAGGCTCCTGAGATGCATGTGACGGCATCAGGCCTCGATCTTCCGAAAGGTCGCTTTCAAATTACAATTGAACCTTCACTTTGTCTAGCCTTTGGGAGTTGTGAAATACTAGCTCCGAAGGTTTTCGTTGTAGAAAAAAATAAGAGAATTAATCCAAAGGCAAGAATAGAATCAGAGGTAGGGGCAAAATTTGAATCAATTTTGGCTGCTGCTCAGACCTGCCCTACAAAGGCGATCAAGATTGTGGATAGATATACTGGGGAGCAGATCTATCCGTAGGTAATGTCAGGAAACTAAGGATATCATGTGCCGCCTAAATAGTATGAATGTAAAACGTCGAGCATTTTGTAGTAACTCTAGTTTAATGAACAAAATTTTGTTATTTTCCTTTATGAGTCTTCAATAGGGACTCTAGTGACAAATTGGTTGTGCTTTTGCAAAATGAGTTGAGTTCTTAGCATAGGTCGTTGTTGACCACTGTCCAGTATTTAAAAATCGACTTCATATAGAATAGAATTCGTCAAAATAAGAGACTTAGTTTGTCGCCCTTATACTGAAGAAAAATCAAATATGCTAAAATTCACGATATTGAATAGCAATCAAAACACTTACTAAAGTGTTGAGAAGGCTCCAACGGTATTTCTTTGCCCACACCAAAATTGCAACTGTACTTTTCATTAAGGGCCCATAGATAATACAAACCTCTTGGTTGAGCTGCAAGTCATCCTTCTTATTAATTCAACACGTCTTCTCAATAAGAACTTAAAAAATGAGATTCATTAAACTATACTTAACTAAATAATTTAGATTGACGAATTCATCCAGAGTCGTTGTCTCCCTTGTTTTTAGTCTAAACCTTCAGGTAAGTATCTATGGGCTAATGCTAGCTCTATAGCGCCCAGAATGGGATCAAAGCCGAGATACGAAAACACTGACAAAAATAATTAGGAGCATGCCAAACAACTCGAACAAGAAATCCCCAAAGAAGCTAAACATACAAAGAAATGATAGCCTGCAAGAATATCATATAAATCTCATCATTACAATGTGGCCCAGGTTAAATTTTAGGCTGAAACACAGATGCAATAGTGTCTAGTAAATATGCTCTGACCTCAAATGCAGAATCGCGCACTAGCAACTGTAAAATTGGGTGTACATCCACTACTTCTCTTGCTTACAATGAGATCTAGGATGCCTGAATCCACGAAAACAGGATTTCTTCGATTAATTAAACCATTTGAAAGGTCGACTGAAGACATTATCAAAATAACAAGGGCCTTTGGGATCGCCCTTAAAGTTCATGACAGAGAGTTCGGAAAAGAGAATACCGTTGATCCATTCATAAATCATCATCTAAAGGTGGCTTTGCTGATTACAGAGGAACTGAGAATATTTGATGCAGACCTGGTATGTGCAGCTCTTCTTCTAGATACACTAAATTCTACTGTGGATGTGCTAAACGAATTTGAGCATCCAATACGCGAAATACTTGCAGTATCGAGGATGCCCTCATTTAATAAGAACGAACGTGAAAAAATGCTCAATGAATATTTTACCAATCTTTCAAATAGCCCTTTGTTCGCGCGCTATCTAGTCCTCGCAGACAGGCTGGAGAACATCCGAGCCTTAAAGAAGGCCTCCCACAAACATAAGATTTCGCGGTATAGAGAAGAGACTGAGAAATATATAATTCCTCTTGCCCAAAAAACTGATGAAAATATTGCTTTTAAATTGTCAATTGCACTATATGAGCTGAAATAAAGATTTGCGAGTCCCATTTCGCCTTCGCATGGTCAACCGGGAAGATTGGTCAAATCAGTGTGTGATATCATGTGCACATTTTAACACTCGGGGCTTTATAGCGGATTCTCCTTCGGAGCCATTCACCATATATCTATATATCTTTATATCATCTTATTCATTATATTTTTCCTAGTTTCTTGACATACTTTTTATAAGCGTCTAGATAGGATTTCTTGTCTCCAATGTCGACAAACCCTGATTCTATTCGAAAGCCTCTTACAAGTCTATTTTGCTCGAGAGCTTTTTTCACAGCATCATCCATACCGAATGCGCTAGACTTAGGTATGAGTTTTAGGAATTCCGGTTCCATGATATAGCACCCAGTGTTGATTAATCCATTCACTTCTGGCTTTTCCCTCCAGCTAATTACTTGATTTTTCTGTTTACGTCCTTGTATCCTACCTTGTCCGTCCGGTTTTGAGTTCTGTGTTCCATCTTTTCCATCTTCAATGTCAATAAATCCATAGCGGAGTTTCGTTTTATATTCGAGAAGTGCCATGGATATAAAAGCTCTGGATTCTTTATGTTCACGGATCATTTTGTCGAGTTCAAATGCATAGACTGCATCCCCGTATAGGCAAACGAAGGTGTCATCCAGAAATTTCTCTGCCGTCTTCAATTGACCTGCAGTAGCGAGTGGCCTCTCTGACCTTGCATATTCTATTGTAACTCCAAATCTTCCACCATCTTCGAAATAGTCTTCGATTGTTCTATGCAAATAGCTCACGCACATAATGATATGGTCTACCTTATTCTTTCTATCACCAATGTACTTTTTGTTGTTGTGGTTGGTACCTGTTACCCACTCGATGATATGCTCCAGCAATGGCTTATTGCCCAAAGGCAACATAGGTTTTGGGATGAAAAACGTGTATGGTTGCAGCCTCGTTCCTAGACCCCCTGCTAAAATAACAGCTTTCATCTAAGCCCTACTCACAAGTAGCTGACATTGATGGGACATATAAATAGAATCTGGTACTAGAAGGCTGAATTAGCAGACAGGTGTTTCCTGACCTCTTGACTCCCGTTGTAAGGAAATATCTACGGGAGGTCTTTCTCCTAGTATGTATCAGTATGTATTTATGTCCTATTTTGGAGGCCAATCCTATGATCAGCGGGACAAGGGAAGAAGCCAAAAAGAACAAAGAAAAATGTCTTAGAATACTTGCAATATCTTCAAATATACGATTTGTGGGCAAAATAAACGATTTTGGAAGAACGCTTGCTGGGCAGCTTCGTAAAGATGTAGTGCCATTGTTTAAACCTGACGAAGCTCGAAATGAGAATTTTGTTGAGGCTACTCGGAATCACCTACGGAAGGCCTTTGAGTCATCAATCGGCAAAACTACCTACACTCTGACTGAGAATGAAAAAGTAAAAGTCCTTAGCGTCCCTCGTGAGACCTTTTTCTACTATATTACTCTGGATAAGAATACAGAAGTGGATGAGCTTTACGAAATTATTAATTCAGTGTTGGACATAACGAAGGAAGAATGAAGGAAATCAGTCTATCAAAAATTTTTGGGTTTAGGATTATCTCTAAGTTTAGAGACGAGATCCGTTCGAATAATTCGAAAGCAATGATTCACTTATGTTATGATTAATTTTTCCGAGACACACCTAGTCTTTGCCGGAATTCCTTATCGGCTGCAATAGACGGGTGATTAGGATCGGCTAGTATCACCTCATACCATAGAAATCGGCCATCCTTATGTAAGTAATAAGAACCAAGACTTTCCATGTTTGGAAAGCGTTTCAGAACTCTTCGTTCAGCAACGTGTCGCATACTCACTCCTTGCTTAATGTGAACAACGCCAAGATGTTTTGGCCTTCTGCCCGCAACAGGTCTCTGCTTTCTCATGCCACCTCTTCCCACCCTTGCTCTGACCATTATAATGCCTTGTTTAGCTTTATAGCCTAACCTGCGTGCTTTATCCAATCTAGATGGCCTCTCTATCCTATGTATTGCCTGTTCGCTCCTCCAAAGTATCGCTTTGGACTTTAACTCATGGCTATTAAGTTTCCACAAGTTATTCCATGCTAAAGCCATGTAGCCACGCATAGAGATTTCATGTCAATAACCCTTAATATCTGTATACCGAGGACAAGGGAATTAATTTACAATTGCCTCCATTTCAGGACTCTAAGACAGTTAGATTTTAATTCCAGTTCAAGCTAATTTAATAAGCAAGATATTTAAGTGGGAAGACATGGGGTCTAACACTAGGCATTTTACGAATCTAATTGCAGTTCGTGCATGATTTGGATTACCTTTTCCGCGATGACAGTTGCGGCAAGTTCCTGCGACTCTTTGGTCTGAGAACCAATATGTGGAGTACATATCAAGTTAGGTAAGTCTATAAGTTTCTTGTTAACTGGAGGTTCGATTTCAAACACATCTAATGCTGCCCCAGCTATCTTGTTTGTCCTCAAAGCATCATATAGCGCGTTTTCGTCGATTACTGCTCCACGAGAGGTGTTTACTATATACGCGGTAGGTTTCATTTTTGCGAAGAGCTCTGCGCCGAGCATGTGCTTGGTTTCAGAAGTCAGAGGCACGTGGCAGGAAATAAAATCTGCACTTTCTACTAATGTATTGAGATCGGTCTTTATTAGACCTATTTCTCTAACATAATCTGCATCTATGGGATAAATATCATATCCTATGACGTTCATACGCAATCCTCGTGCGAGACGACCTAAATTCCTGCCTATATTACCTACACCTATGAGCCCGATGTATTTACCCCTCAATTCTGTACCAATCAAGTCCTTTTTTATCCAATTACCATTCTTAATTTCCTTATCTGCACGTGTAATACTTCTAGCAAGACATATCATACAGCCTAAAGCGAGTTCAGCTACAGCATTGATAGCAGCCTCAGAAGAGTTGATTACTCTAATACCTTTATCTTCTGCACTTTTAACATCTATATTATCTAGACCTACTCCTACCCTAGCAATTATTTTCGCTTTGACTGCCGCTTCTATAACTTCTCTATTAATTCTAGTTCTACTTCTGACTATAATGACATCATAATCTTTAACTTTGGAAAATAATTCGTTTGAATCAATTTCTGGATAATAGTCTACCGTCAATCCTGCCCTCTCCAAAATAGCCACGCCAGCAGGATCAATAGGGTCAGATACAATGACTTTGCCGGTTGCCCTCATAGGCTTCGAAAATTTCAGTTACTTATATAACTATTACTTCTGGCCGTTCAATACCAACAAAATATTATACCTGCTGCATAGATATGATGACGGCGACAACGGTTGGATGAATTACTTAAGCTGATCAGTATTAAAAAGTATTTTCCTGTAAGAAGGAGCCTTAAGGAAATATTTGCCAAGAATAGTCAGGCTTACATTAGAGCAGTGGATGATGTAAGCTTGACTCTAAAACAAGGTAAGGCACTTGTAATTGCCGGAGAATCGGGGTCAGGTAAAAGTACTCTTGCGCGGATTGTTCTGCGAGCTATCAATCCTGATTCAGGGTCAATAGTATTCAATCAAGAGGAAGTTACCAAATATTCAGGTAAAGAGTTGAAGACATTTCGCACTGATGTGCAAATGATTCATCAAGATCCCTATACGTCATTAGATCCTAGGATGAGAGTATTAGATATAGTAATGGAGCCTTTGAATATTCATGCCAAAGATAAGACAAAGAGAGAGAAGATCGAGGAAGCCTACAAGTCCATAGAAGAAGTCCGACTAGAACCTGTGGCAGATGTAGCTGAAAAGTTCCCAAGCATGCTATCAGGTGGGCAGAGGCAGAGGGTTTCCATAGCCAGGTCGCTAGTACTTAAGCCCAAATTAATCGTAGCCGATGAGCCTGTGTCAATGCTTGATGTTTCTGTAAGAGCTGAGATTCTGCAGCTGATGAATAATTTGAAAAATAGACTCGGACTTTCATATCTGTATATCACACATGATCTATCTACTGCTAGATATATTGGCGATGAAATAGGTATCATGTATTCGGGGAAGATAATTGAAGATGGATCCATAGAACAGGTTTTGTTAAATCCATTACATCCATATACACAGGCATTACTTGATGCTATTTCAGAGCCCGATGCAAAAAATTTGGAAAAAGAAAAAATAATTCGCATCAAGAATATTGAAAAAAAAGATAGACCCGAGACAGGTTGTAGGTTTATTCATAGATGCCTTTATTCAATGGACATATGCAAAAGTGATCCGCAAAAAGGCGGTGAGGAGGAGAACCATTATGTTTCTTGCTTCATTTACCCGTCCTAGTGGATACTCGTCATAGTTCGTATTCGACCGATTTGATTGTCATCATTGGAAAATTGAGAAATAAGGTGTATTATTCAACTAGTATCTGCTTTACACGCTAATTTCGTTGTGAGGAATTTTGTTTGAAGGTTTGTACCGTATGACTTGTGATACTCCGCTGTGGGAGTATACCCCGTATATCAACCCTGCCTCTGCAACCGTTGCATCCTTTAAGGTTACCATTATCATCTGATTTTCCTTAGATCTCTGCAATAATACTTTAGAAAGCCTCTCTGTATTCTGAGCGTCAAGGTGAGCATCAACTTCATCCATTAAATAGAACGGGGATGGTTTGAGTGACTGGAGTGCCAGAAGAAAAACTATGGCAGCCATTGTCTTTTCCCCCCCAGAAGACTCTCGTCCTGGCTTGCCTTGAAACTGAACCATTAACATTATGCCTTCAGGAAATTCGTCATGTTTATACTCTGGCTCAAGCCACGCAGATCCACCAGTTACCTCAGAGAAAGTTTGTCTTAAATTATTATCAACCCTTTCCAGGGCTTCAGTGAATACTGTATTCTTTTCTGTAGCGATTTCTTCAATAAACCTGACTATCGTATGTCGTTCCGCTTCCAACAGATTTCGCTTTTCTGACATTCCCCTATAACCTTCAATTAATTCTATGTAGGCGTGGTCAGCGCGCTGATTAATCCGAGACTTAAGATCATCCAGCTCGACAGTAAGCATATCCACTATTTCGTTGACATCAAAAGAATCCAGCAAATCTTCATATCCTGATAGCCGTAGATCATTAAGTAGAGTAAATTCCTCTGACTCTAGAGTAGCAATATCCTTCTTTATTAAAGCAATTTCCCTTTCTTTAGAACTATGTTCCTTCGATAATTTTTTTTCAGTTTCCTGTAATGTTCTTATTTTCTCGTCATATGATCGTAACTCACGGACCGAGGATCCAGCGGAAATTATAATCTGCTGTTCACGATCCCTTTCGATTTGAAGACTACTTTCCATTGAAACCAAATCAGATTTTAAGCTTTCAACATATAGGACACTTTCTTTCTGTTCAGATTCGAGGTGATGAATATTCTCTTCAAGGCTTTTTATTCGAGCCAAACAAAGATCGATTTCACTTCTCAAAACTCGTGATGCAGTAAGAGCTTCTTGCAGAACAAGATTGGAATCGTCTATCGAAGATAATATCTGACCTCTCTTAGCGTTTATCCTTTCCAACTGACTTTTCACAGTTACATCGCCAATGGCATCTACCTTTTTGGAAACGTACTCTATAGGAAGTTCGATGATAGCTAAACGTCTATGCAATTTCTCTAATCCTGCTATCAACGAATTGTGTACTGACTGAGTGTAGGCGCCTTCTTTTAAAGACGATTCAAGAGCTTGCTCATTCTCATGAATCACATTGGAAAGGCTTGAGAATTGCATATTCAAACTATTTACCGTTTTCTCCAATTCGAATTTTTCGTGCTCTAGTCGCTCTGCTGTTTGTGCAATTTGTTTCAGCTCATTACCTTTCTTTTCAATTAATTTCTTCAACGTGGATAGCGAATTTCTCAGAATAATAATAGAATCACTTAGTAGGAGTGTATGAGTAAGATCAGATATTTTGGATCCAAAATCAGCTGACATAGATGATCCCAGTGGTTCGAAAAGCTCCCCTTCAAACGTGACAGCTTTATAGCCCTTTCTAGATAGAAAGTATGCAGTAGTGGGAGTCTTTACGAGAAGCGTATTCCCAAAAAGAAAATCAGACAATTCCTTGTGATCACAGTTCGCAAAGTCGGCTAGCCTGCCTACAACTGTAGAACTACAATAAGGAACATACGATCTTTTAACTTTTCGAATTAAGTCTAATGGAATGACTTTAAGGCGGGGAAATTTATTCTTCTTAGCGTAGGCTGCGAGAAGTATCATCGATTTGACGTCATTAACAACAAATGCTTTCGTCCATTCAAAAGCTGCTGCGAGAATTGGCCTCTCATATATTTTGTCCCAAGTTACCAATTGGTAGACTAGGCCCTCAATTCCAAACTTTGTTGGCGTTTTCATCAACTCTGCTATTGCGACATCTTCAGACATTGAATTTTTTATCGTGGCAGCTTTTATTTCGTAGTCGCTTGTAAAGCCATCAGCTGTCGACAAAAGATTGTTCGCACTCTCCAGATTAACCTGTAACGTAGATTTTAATGCCTTGAGTTTATCCATTCTTTCCTTCTCAGTTTTTAATTTAATCTTCATAGAGTCCATTGTGGCAGACAAGCTGTCCAGGCGTTGCTTGTTTCTTGCAATACTCGATTTCAGTTCAAAGTTTGCTGAATCACTCGACCTAATTTTATCGGCCGCTATTGCAACTTTCTCATCCACTCGTGCCGACGAAACATCCAGAAAATTTTTCACATGGTTCAGGCTTTTCAGCTGGCACTCAAACTTTTCTCGCACAATAGTATAACTCGCAGCGCTAGCGGACAATTTGTCAATTTGGGAATCTGTTTCTGTAAGTTCGGATTTTAATATTGATTGATCCTCATATAGATTCTTAATAGATTTTTCCTTTTCAGAGAGCTCGTGCTGAATCGCTTTTAGTTTACTGTTGATACTTTGTTTTTCAGTTTCAATTGAAACATAACGTAACTGAATTTGATCCAATTTTTGATTTGTTTCTTTGATGAGTGCCCTCTTTCTCTCAACATCATAAACTAGACGAGAGACGGCACTGCCTATTCCAGTTTTGGTAGTCGAAGCGGCGTCTGCATCTTGGATAAGTTTTAGCTTTTGCGATCCTAGCTTTTCAAGTTCCGAATTAACTTCTTCGAGCTTGACATCTAACTCCTCTAAACCTATCATAATTGAATTTAAAAGATTAAACCTTGATTGCAAGTTACTTCGAACTGCCCTTGTGTTATTGGAGATCTTCACTGCTCTGAACCTTTGTAGGTCAGATTCCACTTGTTTGTACCTTAGCTGATCATTTCGTTCCTCCTCCAAACTATCAATTTGTTTTCGGATTTCATCAATTCTAGCCATAGCAATGTCCAAACGGCGGTCAGACTCTTCGAGCTGTTTCATCGCCTCATTTTTCTTCTCATCAAAATAAGATAGCCCTATTATGTCCTCAATTATTTTTCTCCTATCTTCAGAATCTAGCTCAGAAATGCGAGTTATCATTCCCTGTTGGATGATATTTAGTTTGTGTGAAGTTGCAAGAACAATTTCCAACAACTCGGTGAGCGTGCCTTTTGTGACTCTTTTCTTATTAAGGTAATATTGACTCTCACCCGTTTGTCCTTCCATTTCTCTTGTTACAACAACAGAGTCAGAATCTACCGGAATTCCTCTATCAGCATTATCAAAGTATAAACTAGTTCGAATTAGTCTTGTTGAATTCTGTTGACTATCATGAAATAATGATTGAAACTTATCCACTCGCAACACTTTTGGACTTGTCTCACCGATGGCGAACATTATCGCATCCAGGATGTTGCTCTTTCCAGAACCATTGGGACCAGTTATGGCTACAAGTCCCTTTTCGAAATTTATTACCGTATTTTTAAATCCAAATGATTTGAAACCGAATACCTCGAGTTTTTTAATATGTACCAACTGCTGACAGGTATTGAGAATGTTCTTCTAATTATATGTTATAATGAGAATCCTCGCGTTTTCAAAACCCTTTTTCTTACTGAAAAAACATCATTTTCATTTATTGAACTGCACTATCCGTCCTATCCTCTGCTTTTCTTTTGAATACAAATACAAGTAGCTTCTCTTGTATTACCTCAGGATGATAACGATCTGGTTTGAAATAGACCTTAGAATTGTTTGAATCGATCACAAATCCACTTTGAAATGCTAATTGCTTTAGTTCGCTACAATAATTCGCACTCCCTTCCGTGCCAATAAGGACCTGTAAAGTACCTGATTTGGTCAATTTTGATGAAAGTAGTACAAACATATTTTTTAGAGAGAGCTTCTCTTCATCACTACCTATTGGATCAAGGGTCTGGGATAATGTCAGCAGAAAATTATCAATTGACTTGTCGGGGATATATGGTAAAAGTTTTTGTGAATCTCCCCAGAAAGGACGGGCGTTTGGGGGATCCAAATCTGAGAACTTTGATTTTGCCTTTAGCACTTCGAGCTGATCTTTGCCGATCGCGATAAAGTATTCTGCCCAATTGGCAATCGCGATATCCCTCAATACATCACTGTTCCTCATTCGTACTTCAACATTAACTTTTATGTAAGATTTTCGTGCTACATTAACTGCTCTTACNNNNGGGTTACCTTCATGGAAAAAATTATATATCATAATCCATCTCCGCCTAAAAATATCTGGGAACTGGCGATCCCGGATTAGCTCCTTAAAAAATTCATTTTCTGCGAAATCTGAAAAGAACGCATCAGTTCTGGAAACTGCTTCGACTCTTGGTAGGTAGAGCTCATCGTATAGACTACTTACTCTATCCCAGGCTCTGATTGGATCTGAGCTCATATAGGTCACAGAAAGATCCGAGAGCCAGAGAATTTCACTCATCAGCTGTATCTTTTCCAAATCCTGATTTTTATTCTTCAGATCAGATAGAAGCTCCGAGTACATCTGTTGAGAGTGTATTTGTTTGGAGTATGGAAAATCCGTCCGCCAAATCAATGCTTCCACAATTGTGCTTTCGATTGGCCTTTCCTTGTGAGAATCCAGATATTCTGGATGAGTTGTTGTTAATTCCGTTGCAGGAAACAATGCCTCATTATACTGTCGAAAGTATTCTTCAAAGTGGGGTCCGTTCATTGTAAAGTATGCGTCATGGATTCTTGTATTGGATATCTCCTCGATGGTTCTGGTAACCTTTGGGCCCTTTGGGTTCTTGTTCTCCCCCTTTTCTCCATAAGAATATGCTTGTGCTGGGTCATAATCGTGCAAAAGCGCCGCAACAAGAATTAATTCATAGTCTCTTGATCCGAACGTATGTTTACGAAATTGCTTTGGGATCATCATTAAACTCAAATAGCCTACCTCAAGGCTATGATGAAAATTATGGTATTCGCTTGAACCTTCGCCAATACCTTGTCTAGTGTATGCATTTTTAAGAAATCCTAGGAGGGTACGCAAATTACCCGATCTGGCCCTCGAGATCCCCTTCATCGTTGCTAGCTCCAACAATGCGATTGCAAGCTCTTCATCTTGTAAATTGGCAAGGTTTTCATTCGCATTGCGAATTATTCGCTTTCTTAACCCGGGAAAGCGTTTGACTATCTGCTTATACACAAGTCTGAGAGGCAAACTTTTGTTGAGATATATTCCAAGTGCCGTGGTTGCCCAAGGATATCGAATTCTGGGACTTTCACGTTCAATAATCTCAAATGCAACTCTCACCAGATTTTGATTAAGCTCTGCAATTAGTGAATTCAGCTGACCATTATCGATGTTTAATCGTTCCTTATAATCTACAAACCTTACGCGTTCTGTGTTCATTACCGACCATTGTGGGACCTTGACCCTGAAACTATGGCGAGTTCTCGATCCGCGAGCAAAAAAAGAAAAACCACTACGCTTTTTTGATTCTTTATAAGTCACTGCTACGTTTCTCCGCCCAGAAGAAAAAGGCAATTCTATGTCCCGTACGACTTGTACGACTACTTCCCGGTTTGCTGCCTGTAGTCCGAGTAAAATATGCCAGTACTTACCTTTGTCCAGCCAATCTGGAGCATGAGTTTCTTTATCCCAAAAGTCGATGGGGCCCAAGGGAACATAACCTTGGTCATATTCCTTGGTCTCAGGATTGTAAGAATGATATTCATATTCACCGATCATAGGATCGAACTTTTGAGCAAGGCTCCTTGCTCCATTTACAAGATTAGCTGATCTAGTAAATTCCTGATAGGCCATTATTCCCCATATACTACCTAAGGAGCTAAGTAACGTAAACACTCCAGCCTCAATGTCAATTTGATGTAGGAGTAAATATCTTGGGATAAGAGGAATTCCAAACCATCCTGTTGACAACATTCCGGTAAGAGCAAGTGTGATGAATAGCCACCGGGCCAAATCGTTATAGAATAGGCTAAATGATCTTCCAACAACATTTCTGCCCTTTCTCTGTTCATTCATACAAGCAATTCCACCTTATCTTTCGTTAGGTACTAGACTTATGTACTCCAAGTGGCATTGGAAATTTATTTATGTCACTCAAGGCTGCTTCAAAGATTGCCAGCAAATTCTCATATCGAGTGATAAGAGTGGCTCTCTTAATTATAATAGAAACTAAAAACTCGGTTTTCGTACCTGAGAGATTTTGTAGGGTAACCCTATGATCCCGTAGCAAATAAGTTAGTACGCTTTGCAAATAGCTTCAAGTAACTCTTCCCACGACTCATTTTTGTGTATGCCCCACCCTTCAAAGCAGACCACTTCTTCAAGTCGCATCCTTCCTAGCCATCCAGTTGTTTCAAGATCAGGCTTATCAGCGAATTCATTGACGTATCCCAAACATAAGTATGCTACGGGTCTGACGAACGACGGAAGCGAGAGTATATTCTGGAGATCGTCATTCGCGAGTATACTTACCCAGCCAATTCCTACTCCTTCGGCTCTAGCAGCGAGCCAAAGATTTTGAATGGCACAACAAACGCTATAAACGCCGGTCTCTGGAATTGAGGCTCTGCCTAAAACAAATGGCCCAAACCTCGTAGGGTCGTAAGTGACGCAGATATTAATATCTGATTCTAATATCCCTTCAAGTTTAAGTGACATGTACATTTTCTGTTTCGTTTTGTCGCCTTCAAGCATATTGATAGATTTTTCTCTTTCTCTGATGAAAGAATTCTTGACCTGCTGCCTAATCTCCTTAGCTTTGATTAGTATGAAATTCCAAGGCTGTGAGAACCCTACCGATGGGGCATGATGCGCAGCATTAAGTATCCGAGCTAGAACCTCAGTCGGAATCTCTTTGCTTAGAAAATGTGCACGAACATCACGCCTAGAAAATATTGCTTTATATAGTCCCTCTTTTTCGCAGCCTGAAAATGAGTGGTCACAAGGCATTGTTGGAGTTAATGACGCCCCTAGTATTAGATTTATTGATCATTCTGTTCCGTGTCGCAAATCTCCTGCACAGCATATAGGATATTTTTTTGTGCTTTGATGACATTCTCATTATACAAGTCTATTCCAGTAAAATTTCGACCCAGGCTTGCACAAACTATACCAGTTGTTCCTCTCCCAACGAATGGATCTAGAACCCAGTCTGCTTTTTCTGTTGTAAATTGAAGAATTCTAAATGCGAGCTCTTCTGGGAATATTGCAAAGTGTTCATTTCCATAATGTGCCTTAGTGGCAATTTCCCACACATTACCAGGATTCTTGCCCTTTGAATTACAAGCAGCGAAAATTGGATAGTGTTTATGACCTCCTATCCTCTTTCTAGTGGCATGTCGTTTGAACTTACGGAAGCAAGTGGGACAATATTTTTCAGGATCGTATCCAAATGCCTTAGATATCTCGCTAGTAGTAGGCAGCTCGTTGAATTGAGTGATAGGGCTGGCGTTGTGGACAATTTTAAGTATTTCATTTATTTTTTCCTTGTCTTGACTGCAGGGCGCATATTGTATCATGTGTTTAGGTGGTGTTTTGTTTCTTCCCTCTCTTGCTTCATTTCCGACTAATCTAATACGGTCCAATTTGGTAAAACATTTCTCATTCTTGGACAAGAATAGTACCATTTCGTATGCTTGTGAAAGATTCTCTTTTGAACTACTAGAAATATTGTTCTTTTTGTACCATATTATGTCTTCTCGAAAAGTGTAACCAGCATCAACTAATCTTTGTGCCAGCTTATGTGGTATCATGAGTTTCCCGTACCGCCTACGAGTATCACCGATCACAATCCATAGACTGCCGTCGTCCGAGAGAAGATCTCTACAAACAGAAAATGTTTTCGTGAGTTTGTCAATATATTCTTCCCCACTTTTTTCTTGGCCTATCTCTAGTGGATCATTACCATACTGTCGATGGCCATAATAAGGAGGAGACGTGATTATAAGACGATATTTTTCCTTTTCCCCTTTTTCTTTTAATAAGCTACATAATCTATCATAGGCATTTCCTAGAAGGACCTTAGAACTGTTCATCTAGTTATATTTCCCTCACAATAATATTACTAAAATCTCAAACTTTTAATTAATTACTTCGCTTCTACTTTAACTTTATTTCTAACACTAGCCTATGACTAATGAGATAGAAATAGGTTTGACAGTTCTTATTTATAAGCTTTCTAAATTTCTAGAAATTTAGTAAATATCCAACTGTCTACTTACACACAAACAATTATCCGTGGTGAAATAAAGATGAACAATAGGTTGATTAAAAACTACTATTAAAATATATGCCATTTTATTTTAGTCTTGATTCGTTAGATCTAATCACTTTATAATGATGACTGGCATATCCGAATATATAACCTATCCAAAAGAACCTCAAATACCAACGGGCCGGTGGTCCAGCCTG
>NZ_QURE01000073.1 GCF_009898475.1 Nitrososphaera sp. AFS
TTCTTGGGTGTTTTCATGGCCCAGTTTTTGACCATCTGTAAACTGGGTGTCTTGTAGAAAGAAGAATCGATCTCTACATAATCAAATACATGAGAATAATAGTTCAACCAACGAAAGTTCTCGGTACCGGAAGGATAGAAGGGACCTTCCCATGAAGTGTAGCTCCATCCAGAGCATCCTATATAATATTGCAATTTGGTTGGTTATTTATATAATAATTACAAGGTATTTTAAATAATGCTTACATGTATTAAGAACCATGTTCAGGAACATGTATGAAACTTTATAGATCCCGTGTAAATTACCTCTTACATATCACCAGATGTTGGCGCGGTGGCCAAAAATTTTGTGAAATTTATATTTTTGAGCATGGAGATTTTAGAGGGATGACAAATATTGAGATAACGTGGTACTTGAGAAGGGCCATAGATGATATTCGCAATGTTGAGGAGAAAGTTAGGAATAAGGAAGATGCAAATATCTTAAGAGATATTCGCGCTAAATTGCATAAACTGCGGGTTAAATATGATTTACTCAAGTCTTAAAATAGATCACATGCAATCATTTGTTGTAATGTCGCTTCAGGAACATGTCACAGGTATTACTGATAAATTGACCTTTGATTCTAAAATTGGTCGCCATCGACATCTGATTGCAGAGTTTTTTTTTGTTTGAAGCAACGACAAATACTTACCCAAACTATAATTCTCAACTGTACCTCATAGCTCTCTCTGGGACCACTTTCTACCAATTTGTTGTCTCCAAGCTTGTTACCATGGCATTACCACCTGTTTTTCAGCTCCTACCTACTACTATTACAAATTAAAATTAGGACAAACAAAAGATAAAAGTTAGCAAACACTCTATATTCTTAGTCGATTTGACATTTAAAAATGCTGCAATCCGCAAGCACAATAAAAAATCCTATGTGGATCGAATAAGCATGTCACTTCCCCCTAAGCTCTTGGCAGAATTTGACAAGTCAATGACAAAAGCTGGATTTTCAGATAGATCTAAAGCAATACAAACAGCTCTCCATTCATTTGTAGATGAGCATAATCAGATAGATGATCTATCAAAGGCAGGAGCCGGTGCCATAATACTGCTGTATGACAATCATTCGTACAACAAGGATACAAAATCAACTTCAATACAGCATAAATATAATGATATTATTGGCGCTGTTACTCACCTGCATTTAAACAATCATGACTGTCTGGAATGTATAATGATAAAAGGGGATATTAAAAGAATGAAAGAACTTGCGAATGAACTTTCGAACAATCGAGGAATTAAGAGTTTAAAATTTCATTTCGTGGATGTTATTTAACACATTTGCAAGCTTAGTTTCTTTAGGTAAAAAAGTCGCTTAAAATGTAATATCAGCCTTTTCTCTGTCGATGTCGGCTAATTCTGTTATTTTAAATCCTTAAATAATACTATATACAGACTTAATATTACTCATGTCCAGTTGGATAGGCTGCTATCTATAATGGTAGGAGATATCAAGACATTCATAGCTGTATCGATTCCAGCAATGTTCTTTTTTGGAATTCGTCATGCAGTTGATGTTGACCACATTACTGCAATAGATAATCTTGTAAGGATGCATAATGCTAGAAAAAGAGCACGTTGGGTTGGTGCTGGTTTCAGTATTGGACACATGACATCAGTACTAGGAGAAATGCTTCTAATAATATATACAATAGGTAGTGCAACTAATGGGAAAGTAGACCAGCTTTCTTTTTGGGGAGGCGTTATAGGAGCAATTGCATTAGCCACAATTGGAGCAATCAACATTTATTCAATGAAAAGATGGGGTAAAACAGGCTCTGCTATCCTTGCCAGTAAAGTTGTATCTCGAACCCATGTAATGGGACCGTTTGGCTCTGCCTTAATCACTGGTCTTGTGTTTGGATTAGGGTTTGATACTGCTACTCAAATATCTGCATTAACATTAACAGTTGCTGCATCTGCAACACTTGGAGTACAAGTGGCATTAATTCTTGCTGGATTTTTCGCCTTGGGTATGATTCCAATTGATACCTTGGAAAGCGTTGTTCTCCGCTCAGCATTTTCAAGGATATTTAATACTAAAGGTTTCACATATATGGCATATGCATTAAGTGGACTTGCCTTAGCTATCGCTGCAATGGAATCATACTCTGTAATTAGCAATTCAAACATCTTGCCGCCATTTACAGGTCCAGTTTTGGCAGTGACAATTATTTCAGCAGCCTTTGGATATAGTTTTGCCACACGAAATAGGAAAGCTAAGGTTACAAGTACTCACACTTCAATGGACTCCAAACTTAAAGAAACAGAGAAGTAGTAGCCTCTCTAATTGAATTCGCCTGATGAAATTCGATCGTTATCATCATCAAATATGGGGCCATATTACGGTTCAATAGCTTCTTTTTCCGTTACTATGAAAGCAGACAATGAGGGCAAATGAGAAGTACTGACAAGTCATTGTATATCAGTTTTGGTGTGGTAACCACGGGTGGTTTCCCAAAAATCTCAAGATCCAAAATTCCCCATAATTGCAGATAATGCAAAAAAGCTTCAAGCTTTGAGCATATGACAGAAAAATGCGTCTTCTCCTGACTTTGTAGCGAAAGTAGTGCTCAAAAGCTGTTAAAAGTCGTCAGCTATACCTAATAAATCGGAGGGCGTGCTAGATTTATCGGTAAAGGTTTCCTCAAAAAACATGCACTGGATGGATAGGACGCAATAAGCGCTGGGACCAGACCAGTAAGTGTGGTCAACCCTACTGCGATAGAAGTAACGAATCGGACAAACTGACGAAAACTTTTGATAAGTAAAGCTAATATTTACGTATATTCCCAGGTATGTAAGTTTAGGTATAATTCCAAACTGTCAGAAACATGAATCATGATAAACGACTCAAAATTCTCTTTCAATGCGGCAATCATAACTATAGCTTTGTCAGTAATAATAGCTATTGGGATTATCTGGGCTCCGCATAACAGCCTAAAGGTGCAAGAGGGAGCAAGCTCTGTGATCCATAAACCGTATAAAAATTTGGTTGTTACCTTTCAGAAATCATTTCAGTTAACAAGTATAGCACAAGACTCAAAAGCATTGCCTATTATTTCATCCGAAAAACAATCATATAATTTTACTTCTCAGCCACATGCAACCGTCAAAAAAGATCCTCCATCAGTAACAATTAGAACTCAAAGAAGCAATATTACTATATTTCCTCAACTGAATGAAAACGAGACACATCATATAATTTCAAGAACCATAAAGCCTAACATCTCAACTTCTAAAATTCAGAATGCAGCAAACTCTACAACTGGTTTGAGTTTAGAAAATATTACATCAACAACTAATAATACCACTGCAGAGCACATAGCATTTATTGCACCAACCTTTACCACTGCTGCATATAACAATAAATTTTATAATTTCTATAGGCTAGAGAAAAATGTAGCCCCTAGTACAAACGTTACTAAAAATCTGAATCTGCTAACTAGCAGGGTAATAGATCTTCCTCCAAAGCTAATTAAACATGCATACCTTGGCTTAACATCAAACCTTCAAATTATAACAGATCAAGATGTTGATGATGGCTCGATATTTATCCAACAAGATAGCCCTGTAAATAGCACTAATAACACAGCTGCAAATATGAGTGTAAATAGAAATATTCAACACCAGAACTCGGGCTACATAGATAAATATGATATCTTAATTTTAGCACATCAAGAATATGTTACTCAGAGAGAATATGATAACCTAAGACATTTTGTAGAGAATGGTGGTACAATAATACTCCTAGACGGGAATGTGTTTTATGCTCAGGTAAGCTATGATAGGCATCATCATTCCATTACTTTGGTTAAGGGACATGGGTGGGCCTTTAATGGTATTACCGCATGGAAAAGTGTAAGTGAAAGATGGGCTAAGGAAACCTCTGAGTGGATTGGGAGCAATTATCTATGTTATTCATGCGAGGTAACGTTTGCAAATGATCCATGGGAATATAAACATCACGAAGAACAGTACATCACCAATCATAATGATATAATCTTGATAAATTATGGGGCAAAACTAGTAACAAAGTATCCTGTAAATTATAAGCCTGTTATTGCAACATATGAGCTTCATTACAAAAAAGGACTTGTAATCGGTTTAGGGCTATACTCTGACGATATTGTAGGTAATATGGGATTTGATAAATATTTTCATAGATTGCTGGCAAAAGCAGACGTATCCTAAATTCTTTTGATCATATATGGTTTCAGAACTAGGATTTTCGGACGCCCTCAGATTGGTGCAAACAATTGGAATCGTAGGAACAATGATATGACGCTCTTTTCCGAAGCAACCGCTGCAGTCCTGTCGGTGTCATTATAAGGTTCTTAATAGCCTCGACGAGAAAATTTGTTCTCGCTGATCTTGTTGCATAGAATGAAGAGGAATAAGGTAATTTACATTTCCATTTCTTCCCTTAAATCTTCCATATGGCCGGCGTACCTATCCATCGTTTGATTCATTTCTTCTCTCAATGATTCCATTTCGTTTGAGTATATTTGCATCCTTCGGCTCATTTCTTCTCTCAAATAATTCATATCTTCCTTGAATACCCAATGTATTTTATACAATATAAGCAGAAAATAAACAATTGAATCTGCTACCTTAGCACAGTAAATTAGGTCGATGTATCTTTTTCCAATTACCTGCCATTGAGATTAAAATCCTATTAAATGAAGAGTATGTCTCAACATAATTGGAAGCCGAGAAATCCTCAGTACTATATTGTTTCTGTATCCATATCTCTTGTTCTTTCTTCGTTAAGCCGCTGCCACCATTTCTTGTATTTTTTCGGCGCGTCTCCATAAACCGTTCTCGTTCGGAGAGTTATGCAGAGATGCAGCTATAGGAATGCAATCTTTCCACGTCAATATTTATAAACTGGTGAAGATTATTTGCACATCCATGAATGATAGGGATTTATCAATTGTAGTTGCTGTCCCAACTAGCAGCATTGAACGTAATTCAATGAATGTATGATTGGGTAGTTTTATCAAAATTTCTTATGATTTCATAGGTTTGTTCAGGCTCATATTTATAATCTAGATTTAAGTCTGGAAATACATACCAAGGTCCATATCTAGCCATTATTGATACAATGTGATCTTCTCCAAACATTGACAGGCATAAAGAGAAGATCATTCTTCTGACCTCTAATTCACTCACAATACCGAAACTGTGTAGATATTCGTGACCAAGCACTATAAATAAATATGAATTATATTCAAGTAATTTCCGTGCCTTGATCATAGCTAAAATTCGTCTGTTGATGATTATCATGTTAGAGCCAAGAATATGGTATGCTCCAAGGGTAGTTGGCAAGCCCTGTAGTACCAAGCTTATGCCAGCTCTATGCATTTTAAATTTTGCCTCAACTGCAATCTTCACGAATTCAAATATTTCATTAAAATCCTTTAACAGCAATAATTTATTACGATAGAATTCCTGTTGTTCTTCAGAAATTAATTCAGGTTCCTGTGAAGCCGCACTTAAGTTTTTGTCTTTTTTGGTTTTGTTTCACCTAGATTATTATTAGTGATTACTATATTTAAGAGTAATAGTTAGTATAATGCTACTACCTAAAGAGAATTTCAATTACTTAGTTATAATTCTTGTACATAAGTTGCCCAATAGAGATTAATTACTTTCAAAAGTATATTGCATTAAATATGATGCAATCAGAGCTGAAATCTAGAAATTACAAAACGGCAATCAATTAGCCAATGCAATACCAAAAGAAGTACAGAAATGGATAGGCTTGACTTCAATCGCCTCACTATCGAGGAGATTTGCCTAGCATTTTCCGAACATACAACATATTTAATGTTCCTATTTATTTTATGATTAAAATTTCTAGTATATAGCTGTTAGAGTGATATCTTCGAAGAGGCTTATTACCAATTATAACATGATCTATATTTCTGCCTATGCTTTATTGCATTTAATTAATCGTAAATCACTTTGATCTCGGGTTATTGACCAGATATGGGCTAAGAATAATATTGATAGACCTTAACGAATATATTTTGCACATTTATAGTTGAGACCACTGAGGAATAAAATGATAGAAGAATTAAGATAATTAGTTTGTTAATAGTTTTTATATAATGCTAATTGTCATTTCATTTGCTAGAATCCAAAACTATTAAAGACTAGTCAATTCTACTAGCGGTTTTTAGTGTATTGCTTATTACGGTTAACATTCTGAGTTAGGTAACTAAGATTATTATGTCATTTATCTTCCGATATTCAAATTGATTTGCTCACCATCTCGAAGTATAATGTTAGTAAAATTAGAGACTGGTTGACCATTCACAGTTGCTCTTACTGTCTTACCAGCTGTATCTAAGCCTCCCCATATTCTTAGAAATTCGCCTAATGTATAAGTTCTGTTTACTGTAGATTCTACATGGATTATGCCACTAGAGTCATGAGTATGCAATGGTGCAAATCCAGGTGTACCATATTGATCGAGAGAATGATCCTTCCACAATAACGAATCAATTCCTATCTGTGACGGCACAGTAACCGGGCTACCATCAACTGTGACATTAAGCCGTGGATGAATGTGCACCACTAATGGTTTAGGTCCTTGTAAAGAGTAGAGTGAGGTAGATACGATTCCAAATATTATAACGGCCGCAACAATAGGTATTAGTATCATTATCATATTCCGCTTTCTTCTACGTCTACTAATTGCGGCGTAACTATCATCTCTTTTCTTCTGTTGATTTTTTTTGTTACCCACTTCTGAGCTCAGTCATGATTAATCTTGAGGTCTTATATTAATTCCTATAGTTCAAAATAAGATTTTTGATTACAACAATTTATCAACACCTACTTCAATGTTTCACCAATAATAGTATATTGAATAGTATAAT
>NZ_QURE01000074.1 GCF_009898475.1 Nitrososphaera sp. AFS
ATCTTCAAAGCGTTAAAAGATGATGGCATAATAAGTTCCAATAACATTCTGATATTCACTGCATCCTCTGTTACTGATGTTGAGGTGCAAGAGATGCTAGCATCTGGTGCAAAGAGAGTCCTCAGAAAACCACTATCAATCGATGATCTGATAGGTGCTGTAGAAAAATTCCGTCCAATTTGAGAACAATGCCCCTGTACTTGGCTTGGCTTTTTGGCACTTAAATATCCGTATCATTCTTGATACTACCTACGTCTAATAACGGAATAACCACAACAAGAATAATTCATGAAACTACTGCTGTAATAGATGCAGAAGTAGCCTTGTTCTCTAAAACAAAGAATAAAGCTGATACTTATATGAACTTTACACGACCTCCGTTGGCCATTGGATTTGAGCCCATAAAAGAGGCCTTTCTCGATGCTAGGAAAAGAGGGGTGCATCTGAGGTATGTCACCGAGATAACTAGGGACAACCTAACTTATTGTAAAGAACTAATGCAAATAGTTCATGAGTTACGACATCTAGATGTTATTAAGGGCAATTTTATGGTAAGCGAGAGTGAATACATTGCTCCTTTGATTTTGATTGAGTCTGGAAAAATAGGCTATCAGGCAATATATAGTAACGCCAGCGAAGTTGTAGAACACCAACAATACGTGTTTGATAATTTGTGGGCCAATGCAATACCTGCTGAGGAAAGGATGAAAGAGATTGAGGAAGGAAGATCAATACACTATGAGACTAGGATACTAAGAAATCAAGATGAAATTGCTAGTAGAATAAAGGGTTTACTTGAGAATTCAAATGAACTATTAGTCTGTTCAGTCTGTTCAGGATCCAGTGGATTGCAATTAGGGTATGATAGATTCCTAGGTTTAGGTAATGATATATTAACTAAATCAAGAAGAGGGGAGCATAAAGGCATTTGGTTGCTTACTACTGCAATAAATAGGGATAGCATAGAACCATTGAAAATTCTTATGGATATGGGAATTCAGATAAAGCATATAAATAATATGCCGCCAATGAATTTTTCTGTTACCGATAAAGAGATTCAGGCTACCATAGACAAGATGGAAGGTGGAGATATTGCTCGAAGCGTTTTAGTGAGTAATGAACCTATGTACATAAATCATTTTCGATCCATATTTGAAGAACTATGGAAAAATGGAGTTGACGCTAAAATTAGAATAGCAGACATAGAACAAGGTGTAGATTCAGGAGAGGTAGACGCAATTCCAAGTTCATCTAGAGCAGGGGAGCTCTATTTAGATTTTGTAAGAAATGCACAAAAAGAAATTATGATAATGTTCCCTACCGCCAATGCTTTTCTTCGCCAGTACAATATTGGGGCCATAGGGTTAGCAATAGAGGCGGCGCAAAAGCGGAATGTGAAGGTCAAGGTCATAATGCCTAAGTATGAATCAACAGATCAATTGGTGAGAAGTCTAAAAGAAGAAGGTTCACCATTGCCGTCCCACCGTGTACCTAATTTTGACGTGAGATATATAGAACAGACTGTCTTGGATACTCATGCCACAGTTTTGGTTGTCGACAAAAGGCTTTATTTAGTTATGGAAATAAGAGATGACTCGAAAGCAACTTTTGATGAAGCAATCGGTCTTTCAATTTATTCTAACAGTAAAGCCGGTGTTTTGTCATATCTTTCTCTGATAGAAAATTTATGGCAGCAAAGTAAGTTATACCAACAGATAAAGGATTCAAATAGCAAACTAGAATTAGCAAATGAAAAACTTGATGAGGCTAATGAACAATTGAAAATAAATAATAAAATGCAGCAAGATTTTATCAATATAGCAGCTCATGAATTGCGTACACCAATACAACCTATTCTTGGTTTGTCTCAAATTCTACGACGTAAATCAAATGATCCTATAGAAGGCGAGTCTTTAGATATTATAGTTAGAAATGCGACTAGATTACAACGTCTTACAGAAGATATACTAGAAGTACAAAGGATTGAAAGCCAAACATTACAATTAAACAAGGAGAGATTTGATCTATATGAATTAATATCAAATGTTATTGCAGAGTACAAAAATCAGATTATAAAAGAAAAGAAAATCACTATTGATTTACTTCGAAACCCTAATGCTATGTCAACTATTGTAAATGCGGACAAAAATAGGCTTCTCCAAGTTTATGGTAATCTGTTAGATAACGCTATTAAATTCATTATAGAGGAAGGTACTATATCGATAAAAATAAGTGGTAGTGATAATAATAGTAATGCAATCACAGTTAGCGTCAGGGATACCGGTTCGGGGATAGATGTTGATCTATTACCTAGGCTATTTTCAAAATTTGTAACAAAATCATTTCAAGGAACAGGATTAGGCTTGTTCATTTGTAAAGGTATTATTGAAACACATGGTGGTAGAATATGGGCTGAGAATAACGAAGACGGTAAAGGAGCGACTTTTACCTTTACTCTACCGGCTCTAGAAGAGCCCATAAATGAATAAATGATAACACTACAGTTAGACTCCCAGTTAGAATAACAAGAGGCTAAACTAGTTATGTTAATATAATTTTTTAAAATTAATTCTATTTTGTACAGTACCTATATGTGGTCGGTATTTCTCGCACAACCTAATTTCTATGTTAACAGGTGATAGCAGCTGAAAACAAATGGTGATATCGCAGTGGCACACTAGACCAATATTTTCATCAGTCGTTAGTGTGTTTTGTGTTTTTGAAGTTAAGATACAATGCAATATCATATGCAATTTTTAATAGTCCTCCTATCAGAAAAGGTGCAAAAGCTAGCGATACAGATTGCAATATTGAACCAGCGATTGAAGGAGATATAGCTTGTGTTATATTCCTTGAGATATTTGTTATTCCAGTGGCAGCAGTTCTTTCATCCTCTTTCACAACTGAAACAATATAAGATTGTCTTGCAGGAACATCCATTTGAGATAAGGCCATTCTGGCAAAGTACAATCCCACTGCTATTGGGAGTGTAGGTGAGAATGCTACGAGAATTAACAGAATGTTCGACGGTGTATGGGTAAAAACCATCGTGTTAATCAAACCTATCCTGTCGGCAATTTTGGCAGATACGAGAAATGAAAAAGCAGTCAAAACTCCGGCCACAGAAAAAATGTAAGATAGTGTAGATAAATCAGCACCAAACCTTGTAAAAAACCAAAGTGATACAATGCTTTGTATAACAAAGCCACCCGCAAAAGAATCGATTGCAAATAAGGCAGATAATTTACCCACAATTTTCTTTGATTTTGGAGATAGAGTTTGTTTTAAAGGCTTTGTTATTTTTCTTTTGTTTTCAGAGGTCGCTAAACCTTCCACTTGTGTTTGTTCATTCTTTGCTATTTCAATTTTTGTCAATTCGACATCTTTTGAAAGTAAGAGATAAGCTACTAAAACAGCTGCTCCTATTATTCCATATAGAAGGAATAGTGATCTAATAGAGTCGGCTTCACTTAGACCAAATTGATTTTCGATGACTGCTGGCAATCCTGATATTAGAACACCTACTGACATCGCGAAAGTCCCAACCATATTGTAATAAGCGTAAAGTGTATTTCTTTTCTTACTATCCGTTACTGTTTGGGGCAATATAGCTTGTTCTATTGATAGAAATGCACCTGTTTCAGTACCTGTAACGTTGATTGTTCCGATTAAGGCGGCTATAATTAAGGCAACATAATTAGTTGTAAAAAAAAATATGATTCCAGATATTGACATTAGTACAGCATATAAAACCAGCATCTTCCTTCTTCCTATTCTATCTGCATAAAAGCTTGCCACAAGCGTGAAGATTATGCTATTTACTAAAGTAAATGTAAGTACCAAACCGATTAAGAATCCATCAAAACCCAACATTTTTAAATAAATTGAAATAATAATGCTCAGAAATCCATAAGCAAATGTTCTAAGTATTCTTGCACTTAAAAGCAGCTTTCCATCTTTTGAAATCCATTTAAGCGATAGTGAAGATCTAATCTTTAGTTTACACCTGACATAACAAAGCTAATGGGTTATTCTTAAATTGATGTCTATGCTTTAGAAAAGCGAATTAATCTTAAAAAATATGCTGCATCAGTAATAGCACATGGTAACATCCCGTCTAGTCTTGTCACTGCTATCCAGATCTTGATTTTTGATAACATCAATAAATAGTATAATCAAGTATTCATGGAGTGTGGTCTGCGGAATTAAAATAGTCCTCATATGTTTGAGATCATCGAATGATGTAATCACTCATCCCAAACGGCTCAGCAATTTAGACCAGATTGTACTTTTGGAATATATCCAACCCCTTCTAATCACCCGTTGTAAGCACACACCTAAACCTTGCTTTACCACTCATCATATGATTATATGCCTCAGCTGCGCGCTCTAATGGAAAGACTTCGTTCATAGGTCTGACACCAGAATGGACACTAAATGATAGCGTGTCCTGTGAATCGATCGATGTTCCGGAAGGCCAGCCCACCAAAGATCGACGTCCTAATATGAATAGAGTTGGGGGCACATTGATAGGCTCATCAGAAGCGCCAATTGCGACCAACTTTCCATTTACAGCAAGACCTCCAAGGATTTCGGTCATCGCTTTACCACTCGGAACCGTACCAAGTATGACTTTAGCTCCTCCAAGTTTGTTAAGTTCTTCGACTGCATTCTGTGACCGGTTATCAATGTATTGCTTTGCGCCAAGCTTCTTTGCTAATTCTTCTTCCTTGTCTTTTGATCGCCCTATAGCTACAGTATTGAAACCCATCTTGGCAGCAAACTGAATTCCAAGATGGCCAAGTCCTCCTATCCCAAGAATAGCAACCACATCCTCTGCACGTGCTCCACTATTTCTAAGAGCATTATATGTGGTAATGCCAGCACACATAAGAGGCGCTGCTTCCATAGCTGAAAGCTGCTCTGGAATTGAAGCTACAGCTTCGACTGGTACATTCACATAATCTGCATAGCCACCATCGTATGAAATGCCTGGTACCTGGGCGTATTTACATGTAACAAAATCCCCGCGCCTGCACGAATCACAATGACCACAGTGACCTCCATGCCATCCTACGGCTACTCTCTGCTTAGGTTTCCATTCTGTGACGTCATTCCCGACTTGGTCTATAATTCCTGCAATCTCATGGCCAGGTACTCTTGGATATTTAATGCCAGGCAATAATCCTTCTTTGGTGAAAGAATCACTATGGCATATGCCGCATACTTGTACCTTGATACGAACTTGAGTAGCACTTGGTTCTTGAATATCTCTCTCCACAAGCTCAAGAGGACCATTAGCTTTAGAAACTTGGACTGAACGCATGTATAATGTGATAGTAGATTGTATAGTTAATAATAGTATAATGATTACATTACCACGCAAAGTTCAGATCTTGCGACAGGAAATCCTAACTGACATATACAACTACTAGAACCTTTCTGAAATTGTGATCTAGATATTTTATAACAATTTATTTGCTCAAATTAGACGATGAAAAGTTCGTTTAGATAGTTTACATAAGGAGCTAAGCCATTTAGGCAATCGTTACAGTATAGTCTTCAAAACGCCCGAATTAATTACTATATTGCATTGCGGATGGAAGAAGATTATTGTTCACCACTATTGGCCATGAGAAGAGAGGCATTGCCAGACAGACTTTGACTATATAATTATCGAAAATGTTAGATCAAAAGATGAAGGTGGAACACGACAGGCGGCAAGCCGCAGCTTTGGAGAGAAAAATAATTATTTCATAATAGAATGTTTAGACCGATAGCCTGTAGCATCTAGGTTGATAACAACAATAATGTGAAGAAATTTACAAATTTTAAGTCTGCCGCTACGTTACTAGATGGGATAAGTGCTAAGGACAGATTGATAAGAATCTCGGCATTTTATGGACTACCTACATGGAAGATGATTTTAATTAATCAGAACGGATAGCCTCGACGAACCAGCTAGGTAACATGTTTCTATTTTTCCTAACAAAATATCCAAATGCTGTATCTAATACGTATGTCTTAGCCCAATCCTCTTTTGACCTCACAGATCTACCATATCCTTGTACTAGTCTCAAGGCAGTTTGCCAATTATACCATTGTTCATTTGCCTTTCTTTTAGCATCTATCCATCTATCACTTTTGTTAGGGTAAGGTACTTTTGTTATAATTTGGAACCGGGATAGATTATCTTTTAGGTCAAGCCCCATATGTAACGATGGTGACATTAGAACCGTTGGTTTTGTACTATTAACATGTTCT
>NZ_QURE01000075.1 GCF_009898475.1 Nitrososphaera sp. AFS
TGATATGATATGTTGTAATATCTGATTATGGTACTATGTTTTAATTGCTAACTAGTGTCATGCAAGTAATATCGCATTCTTGCATATCACAGTTGCCAAGAAGATTGGATTATCAGTTCATTTTTGCTCTCAACAATCTGGGACGTGCTTGTTGCGAGGCCGCAGCTGACAAAGAGAGATTTAACTCCTGCAGATCCATTACTATCCCATAGTAACCTTTGACATTTTCTAAAGTTGATTCATAATGTTTTCGATTGCTTGATGCGGTAGCATCAGAAATCAGGACAACATCGTATCCTATGTTGAATGCCTCCCTTAATGATGTCTCTACGCAAATTGAAGTGTCAATGCCGCAGAAAATAAGAGTGTCTATTCCTAGGCTTCTGAGCCAAACTTCAATTTCTGTATCATGAAATGCCGAATCTCTTCTCTTTATTACGATATGATCCCCACTAATCGGCTTGATGTCATCAACTATTTCTGCGTCCCACGTACCACGCACACATATGGGCTTTTTCATGATTCTTTCTTCCCGTGCCTTTGGAAGGATCTTGTGGGTTCTTGTTAGAAGGTCTATCCCAGAGGACTCCCTAACTGCTTGAGTATAAAAAACTGGTACACCTGCATTTCGACATCTGTTAATTAACTCTGATATCTTTGGGATAACAGATTGATATTGACTGGTATCCATTCCTAAAAGGTCGTACGAACCACCTTTGCTGGCAAATCCATTTTGTACGTCTATTACTATTAACGCAGGGTTGACTCTATAGTCCCTTAGCTTTATCATTATCTATACGTCATTAAATATTCATTCTCTACTTATAATATTATAAGAGATCAAAAAGTGGATAAGGACTAAAACATTATTCACTAGGAGCGCCAAAACCTACACACAAGTATGGCGGGGTCTTTGATTATTATCCTGGTAGGTATATATGGTTAAATTGCAATTCTAATAACATGCTACTCAACGAGGCTCCTGGTAAGGAGGCTACGCTTTACTCTAGACTACCATCAGGCAGACTCAAATGTACCGCATGCGCTAGGCTTTGTGAAATTCCGGAAGGAAAGGTAGGTCTCTGCGGAATCAGAGGAGTGGTGGACGGTAAATTACGTCTGCTTGTCTATGGAAAAGTCATTGCAGGTCACATAGATCCCATTGAAAAAAAACCAGTTACCCACTATAGACCTGGCACCTCCATCTTTTCCATTGCCACAACAGGATGTAATTGGCTTTGTAAATATTGTCAGAATCACGACATCTCGCAAAGGCGCAAGATAGAAGGCACCGAAATGACACCGACTGAAGTAGTCGAGAACGCAGCAAATTACGATGCTGATGGAATTGCATATACGTACAATGAGCCCTCAATTTTCATCGAATTCGCAAAGGATTGCGGTATAGAAGCCCACAAGAGAGGTATCTTTAATATCTTCGTTTCTAACGGCTATGATACTCCCGAATCAGTCAATATGATGAATGAGTTTCTTGATTGTATTACTGTAGACTTTAAAGGAAGTGGCAAGCAGGAATTCGTTCGTCGATTTATAGGAATCCCTAACGCAGATCCTATATTCCAAACATTGAAGAACATAAGAGACAAGACTAGCATCCACACAGAAATTACAGATCTTATAGTTCCACAAGTAGGAGATGACTTGGACGATGCAAAAAGGCTATGCAAATTCGTGTATGACGAGCTCGGTCCTGATACTCCTATTCATTTCCTGCGGTTCCATCCCGACTACAAAATGATGGAATTTGATAGCACACCTGTTGAGACACTAGAAAAACACCACAGGGTCGCCAAAGAAGTCGGTTTAAGATATGCGTATCTGGGAAATGTTCCAGGACATCCATTAGAGCATACATATTGTCCTGAGTGCAACAGCGTAGTGGTTGGACGATACGGGTTTAGTATTACTTCATGGAACTTGACTGAGAAAAATTGCTGCAAAAGCTGTGGGCATCGCATCCCCATCCTAGGAAAGCCAAAGAAAATCCATAAGAACAGATTCCAAGTTATCTGGTAAGGCCAATAGTCAATTGGAAAATACACACTGTTCACCATGCTGTTTCACCCGCCCTTTCAAATCTGGTGCCAATAAACAAATTATTTGAAATATGATTATGTGTATTACAAGAACGGTTAGAACCAAATTAATACTGTCATTGTAACGTATAAAAAAGACAGCATAAATATCTGAATTTAGAATTAAAGTATGGAAGAACATGGTGCTTGAAGCAAAGTGCCCAGAGTGCTCAAGAAGGGCAGAGATGGATGTTGATACTCAGGAGATAAATTGCAGGTTTTGTGGCTTTCACGCGCAATATGACGAGTATCTTGAAATCATGAAAGGACGTGCGGAAGTTATGGCTGATGATTTTCTTGCTACCTCTGACAAAAAACCATTTTGACTGATAGTTTTATGACTATCATCCAATAACTATGAGCCTTCACTTAATCACCAATAGTTTCCTTTATCCGAACAAGTCAATTCAGCTCCACAATTATTACATCGAAGATGACAGGGCTGTAGTGCAATCATCCTATACCCGCAGCGCGGACATTCAATGCCTTTCATACAATCTTCCTGGAGGCATGCTAGAACATAATTGTACGCTTGCCTTTTAAATTAAACTTTACCAAACGTTAATTAAAAGCATTACTTTTTTCATATAAAATTGGCACAATTTAAGCTAGTAATCTCTGACTCTAAAGGCAAAAGTTTGTCGCAGGAGCTTAGGGACAGATCAGCTCAGCCCTTACTTGGCTCTAAGATAGGTGACGTGTTGGATTCTTCGGTCATTGGAATGAATCAAGGAAAGATCAAAATAACTGGAGGAAGCGATAAATCAGGTACGCCTATGCGCCAAGATATTCACGGGGGAGTAAAAAAATACGTCTTGCTTTCAAAAGGCGTAGGAATGAGAAATGTTAGTGAAGGAACGAGAATAAGAAAGTTGATTAGAGGTAACATGATAACCGAAGAAATCTTTCAATTGAATTGTAGGCTACTTGATGCTAACCTTCAAGAAAAGATCCCAGAATCAAAGAATGAGGCTGATGCCTCAACCAGCAAAGACAAAGAGGCAGACAAAAAAGAAACCAAATAACTTCTTGTGTCGAGTCAGATTAAATGATTGGCTGGTATCACTGTCATCATTGACCCTACCCTACACACCATCATTTTCGCTCAAATTCACCTTCACTCACCCGCACCCTCTCTCTTGCCCTGGTCGTGATCTTCCCTCTCATGATTATATTCACATCACCTTGATCCGCCGATTTTTATCCGTCTAGATGCATGATAACGAGGCTGCTCCCAAGTGATTACCCTTATATCTCTCAATAAATTTATCATCCGGATTGCATTGGAAGGACACTCTACCAGACTGGTACATTAAAGAGTACGGATATCAACCCAATATCAACATCGGCACCGCGGGTCACGTAGACCATGGGAAAACCACTTTAGTCGAAGCAATCACAGGAGTCTGGACTAGTGCTCATAGTGAAGAGTTAAGGAGGGGAATCACAATTAAAGTTGGATATGCTGATGCAGCCTTTTACAAATGCACAGAATGTCCTCCCCCAATTTGTTACTCAACTAGCCCCAAATGTCCCAACTGCGGTAAAGATAGTGAATTGTTACGTGTGGTAAGCTTTGTTGATTCTCCAGGACACGAAAGTCTGATGGCAAATATGTTATCAGGTTCCGCACTAATGGATGGGGCGATTCTTGTGGTAGCTGCAAATGAAAAAGTACCGCAGCCTCAAACCAGGGAACACTTGTTGGCCCTGCAAGTGCTAGGCATACAACAAATAGTCTTAGTTCAGAATAAAGCTGATTTGACTGATTATAATGCCGCCTCTGAAAATTACGAACAGATAAAAGAATTTGTTAAAGGTAGCGTTGCGCAAAATGCTCCTGTTATTCCAATATCTGCACAGCATAAACTCAATATAGATAGTTTAATCGAGGCCATAGAGAATAGCATAAAAACACCACCAAGAAAGAGAGAAGCCAGTGCGGTAATGCATGTACTTCGCTCTTTTGATATAAACAAGCCGGGCATCCCTGTAAAGCAGGTAAAAGGTGGAGTGATAGGTGGTGCGCTGGTTCAGGGAGAGTTTGTAATTGAGGACGAAATCGAAATTAGGCCAGGTTTTTTAGATGAAAAGCGCGGTAAATACGAGCCAATTAACTCAACCATAGCAACCCTAGGGACAGGTGCAGGCCTGGTCGAAAAGGTCAAGCCAGGTGGCTTGGTAGCCATAGGAACCAAGCTGGATCCGACTTTCGTTAAGAGCGATTCATTAATTGGCTCAGTTGTCGGAAAGCCTGATGCGTTACCTGATGATGTTGATGACATGTCGGTAGAAGTACACCTGTTTGATACTGCCGTGGGGACACAAGATATGGTTAAAGTAGAGCCCATAAAAAGTAAAGAGCCGCTAAGACTTAACGTCGGTACCGCCGCCACACTTGGAACAGTCAGTAACGTAAAGGACGGCAAAGTGGAGGTAAAGCTGAGAAAACCTGTTTGTTTGATGCCCAACAGCAGGGTCGCAATCAGTAGAAGGATTACGGACAGGTGGAGATTAATTGGTGCAGGTGTAGCCATATGATCAGATGTGGTATTTCAATTTGGTCGACGTTGATTTGTTCTAAATATGTTGACAATGATTATTTACCAAGATGATTCATAATAGCACAACTCCAGCTATTTTCACAAATCCATTTGATTCCATGGTGTGCTCGTCCGTTGCTCAACTTCATCAATCTTTATGTTCTACTTCCAGATTGATTCGAGTCGATAAGTTGCTTATTTGGAACATGAACTAATAAAGGATATTTTATTAAATGGACGTAATATGCGATACTAGTTTTCTAATTGTCCTTGTGTCAGCTCCTATAAAGCGGATAGACCAGGTTGAAGGCGAATATGGAAAACTCAATTTTTTGGTACCTGATCTTGTGATCGAAGAACTGAAACGTCTTGAACAAATATCAGGACCCAAAAAGGCGATGCTTGCGAAGACCGCTATCACCATTTCTAGCTCAAAAGCGAAGGTGGTAAAAGTGAAAGGATCTAAACATGTTGATGATTCAATAATAGATTATGCTTTGAATAATAATTGTGCGGTGGCTACAATTGATGGAAACCTTAAGAGGAGGTTGCTAGAAAATAATATCCTTGTACTTACATTAAGCAAGAATGTTTTAAGAGTTATCGGTCCCTTTAAAGATCTAGACTTAAAATTTAAGTATTGACTAGATACTGATCTAATACATGATAAAATATAATGATATAGAAATTGTCTGGACAGGGCATGATGGCTTCAAGTTCATTGGGATGGATGACAAGCATAATAGGAAGATAATATATGTCGATCCTTTTCGATTGTCAAATTCTCACCATGAGTCGCACGACGCCGACTTGGTTTTAGTTTCGCATAATCATTATGATCATCTAAGCATGGATGATCTAAAGCATGTGATAAATAAACAAACTTTAATTGTTGGTGCGGAGGAATGCGGTGAGCAACTAGGCAAGATAGACTCAAATCAAGTAAGAAAAGTAAGACCTAATGAAAGTCTAGAAATACAAGGCATTAAACTCGAAACAGTACCTGCATACAATACCAATAAATCGTTTCATCCAAAAGAGGATGGAAAAGTTGGGTTTATTTTTACACTCGGTAATCAAAGAATTTACCATGCTGGCGATACAGACTTGATCAATGAGATGGAATCTCTAAATCCGGATATCGCGTTGGTACCTGTATCCGGTACGTACGTTATGACTTCAGATGAGGCTGCCAGAGCCATTAACGAACTAATCAAACCCAAAAGGCTAGCAATACCAATGCATTATGGTGAAATAGTCGGTGAACTAAAAGATGCAAACAAATTCCGAGAGTTAGTTACTGCTTGCGAAACGAAAATCTTAGAACGTGATTAGTACTACTGACGATAGTCTCTATAATTTGTAATAGGTTTATCTTTTTTATTTTCAAGATTAAAAAACTTATATACGCATCTTTTTCTATATAAATGAAAATGGCCGCAAAGAAGAAAGCAACAAAGACTGCAAAAACTGCAAAGAAAGGGACAAAATCCAAAAAGTAAAGATCGGTAACGATCTTGATTTGGAAAGAGCAGTGTCATCACTGTTTCTTTTCCCTTCTTTTCTATTCCTTTCTTTGGAACGGTCGTATACTCAGAGTACATTTTATGTTAATTGGTTGGTTTAACTTGCTCTCAAGTATTATTTTGTCTTGCATCATCTTAACTTATGTTGTCTTGTACTGTTTTGTTTTATTTTCTTGTTATTGTTCGACTTTACAAAAATGAATTACTTGTTTATGTTCTTGATTTTGCAATACTAGTTCCTATAAGAAGAAGAGAAGAAGCAACTTAATCACACCTCACCGGGAAAAAAGCGAGCATTGCCGAGAAGGCAGTACCTTAAAAATAGGGTATTTTAATTAACTTTTATCAATGTTGGAAGACGGGAAGACCCTTTTTAGGATGGGTGGACATGAGCTTCATGTAAGACAGTTATTGGTTATTGGGGTTTTAGCTCTAGCATTTACTTCTGCTTTTATAATGCGTGCATATCCTGTGAAGTACGGATTTTACCTTAACGAATTTGATCCTTATTTCGACTATCGCGCCACAAAATATCTTGTAGATAATGGCTTGAACGCTTATTTTAAATGGCATGATACAATGTCCTGGTATCCTGAAGGAAGAAATGTCCCAGCAACATCGCAGGTTGGACTTCACATAGTAGCTGCGTTTCTGTACAAGGCTTTCGGGTTTGGAAGCTCGCTATTGGACTTTATAATCATGCTCCCAGTTGTGCTAGGATCGTTAACGACCATTGTCTTGTTTGCCTTGGTTAGGGTATTGAGGGGCACGACTGCGGGTATGGTCTCTGCTCTTTTATTTGCATTCAGTCCTGCTATAATTCAAAGAGGCAACCTTGGTTGGTTCAAATCCGAGCCCTTAGGACTGTTCTTTGGTATTTTAGGACTTTACCTATTGCTTTCTGCTATCAAACACAAGGAGGTCAAGTACTGTATTCTCAAAGCGATTGCTGGGGGTCTTGTGTTAGGTCTTGCGAATGCTTCCTGGGGAGGAGTTCAATATTTCAGCATACCTATTTCAATTTTCTTTGTTGCGTTACCTTTCTTTAGAAAAGACACCAAAATTCCAATGTTGGCCGCCATCGCCTTCACTGCTTTGGCTCTCGCAACTGCAGGAGCATTTCCCCGACCTGGCATTTCTTATGTTATTGGTCTGGCAGGATTGACACTAATGGGCGGTACTGCATTTCTTATTATAGCTCATTTTGTAAAAAAATTCAGCGAACCTAGAAGGGCTATTCGAAATACACTTTTTCTTTTGATAGCTTTTGTCGTAGTGGGGGTTGGATTCATAGGGCTTGGCGCTTACCATCATTCTTCCTTTAGGTACCTTAATGCCATCAATCCGTTCTTGTCGACGCAAAATCAGCTAGTTGCTTCAGTTGCTGAACATTTTACGCCAACTCTGGTTGACTATTTCACTAACTATTCCATTCTTCTTATGTTCGCTGGACTTGGCGCTTGGATTGCCTTTAGGCGAAGAGACGACATGTCGATTTTTACATTAATACTTGGACTTACCGCAGTTTACGTTAGTGCTACCTTCGCAAGGCTGCTTGTTTTTGCATCAATCGGTATTATAGTACTGGCAGGGATTGGGATCTATGAGGTGCTTCGAGTTTACGTGAATAAAGAAGCTACTGCACCTTCTCCATCTACATCTTTCGTATCAACTTCCAAGAAAGCAAGAAGAAAAATAGTAGAAAGCTCCAAAGTAGTAGCTTCAAAAAATAAGTGGATAACCGTTTCATTTGTAGCTATCATAGTGCTAATGCTTTGTATTCCCATGTTTTATCCTCCAAGCTCTAATTGGTTAAATTCAGTAGATATTCCTCCGTCGATAGCGAATGGAGGTACAGGCTATAGAGTTCAAACTAATGATTGGATAGACGCATTAAATTGGATTGCACACAATACGACTAAGAATGCAGTGGTCGCTTCATGGTGGGATTATGGATATTGGATAACTACTTTGGGCAATAAGACTAGCTTGGCTGATAATGCGACGATAAATCAAACCAGGATAGCAACAATTGCAAAAATGTTCATTGATCAGCCTCAGAATGGAATAAAGATTGCAAGGGACCTCAAGGCTGACTACATACTCGTCTACGTGGTAGCCCAACGCTTTGCAGGAGTCAATGGTACCAACTTTTACACACTAGGGAGTGGTGGCGACGAAAGCAAGAAACAGTGGTTTATGAGGATTGGTGGATTCGACGAAACCAATTATCTACAGTCAGACGGATTTAGTGCAACTCCCAGATTCTGGAACTCTACACTTCTAGGTCAGCTTATTCCCTACAAGCCACAAGCATACGCAGCATTTCAAGGTGGCCAACTCACCAATTTACAGCCAGACTACAAACCTGGAACCATTGCACTCTACGAAAAGGATATCAAATACCCAGTGGGTAACAATCCAGGCAAGCAGCCGTTTAGCCTGGTATACTCATCACCTAGCTTTCAGAGCAATGACCAAGGATTAGTTTTTGCGGTGTTGATTTACAAGGTCAATCATAATTATGTTCCAAAGCCAACCTCAGACCCATATCACGAGGTTGTTGTGAATGTAACTCAACCTGCTGCTGTCAATTCAACCCAGAATTTACCGTCGTCATCCCCATCGCATTCACCTACAACATCCGGACTGTCATCTACACCATCGTCTGCACATCTACCGGTGGTACCATCAACCCCTGCCCAGGTAACACCTCCAGGTAATGCAACAGTTCCAAACACTGTAACAATTCCAACTGCACACAAAAACATTGGTGCTAACAAGACATTGAAATAGTTTGTAATTCATACCCTTGCTGATTGTTTGGCTTGTTGGATAACCTTCGTGGCTGGGTAA
>NZ_QURE01000076.1 GCF_009898475.1 Nitrososphaera sp. AFS
CTAAGATGACAAAGTTCATGTAATATCATATAATCAATAATGTCATAAGGCGCTTTTAGTAGGTCTATACTAAGATGTATCGCTCCATCTATAGTTATACTACCCCATCTGCTTCTAAGCATTTTGAGTTTAAATTTTTGTGGTGTTACCCCTAACTCTTTAGAGTATAATTCCATTCTTCTTTCTATGAATGGAATAGCTACATTTACTAACCATTCTTCATATAACAACTTGATCCTTTTCTTTGAATACTTGAACTTATTAATATGGACTAAAAATTCTCCATTCACAAAGTTAATCTTTTCATCTGTCTCTTGGTTACTTATGATATGAAGTGGATAATTCTTTCCTAAATAAGGCAGGGTTGAACCATGTTGAAAGGTTGGTTTGATAATTTGTGAATTGTTCACCTTATATTCTAACTGCTTCTTCAGGATCCAATCAACCTTTTTTTTAATTATATCGTGCACTTCAGATGTTGTTTTATGAAATGGTGTTCGTACTACAACACTATTTGCGTCAACAATAATTTCAGAGGTCTTGATACGTTTGCTCTTAATGATAGAATATTCAATAGTTTTTGTGCCATAATGAAGTTGCAGTTTAGGACTGGGTATCATGTTATCTTATCAAAGAGTTCGTCTTGCTAATTCGATAATTTTTGGAATGAGTTCATTTATCTTGTCTTCTTGGAAACCATTCTTGCTTAATACATCATAAATACTCACGCTGATTCTTTTCTCAGATCCTTTTTTTGTCTTCCAACCTACTATGTTAGTCTCTTCCTCAATGTTGTTAAATATTGTTTTTGTAGTTTCTTTGGCTGATATTTCAGCGTCCTCTATATCTTTAGATTGCAACTCCTCAAAAAGCGCAAACTCAAACTGATTTGAAAAACCAAGTTTCTTGCGTTCCTTATCCTGATCAAGTGCTTCATTATAAATTTGAGCCATTTCGTTAAAATAGCTAGCATCATCTTTTCTGCGCTTTTCCTCCTGCTGTATAATTTTCTCCAATCGTTCCCTCAGTTTTTCGTAATAAGCGGGATTTGTTGGAGCTAATTCGCTTATGATCTGCCTAGCCTTATTCTTGATTAGAGCAGTTCTTGCCTTGTCCGTTTTGAATTTGGCGGCATATCCAAGAAAATTATCATATGTTACTTCTCTCTGTTCCATGACTCCTTCAATATGTAGAGATCTCACATATTCATCGATCAATTCCTGAACCTTCTTGCCGTCAAGTTTCAAGCTATGACCAGGAGGTTCATACAAATTTCTAATTAGCATCCTTTTCTCACTCAAGTATTTGAAATCATTCTTGTATGGTTCAGCTTCCTTTCTTGGAAGAATTACATCCAAAGCTTTTGAAAACATCTTGAAGGCATATTCAAATTCCTCTCTCACACTCGCTGATTCAAACTTCTCAACTATTGCTGTGTCATCATTTTTATCCTGTATGTCTGCAAAGAAGGACATAGCTTCTATATGCCTATTTTTAAGTTCCTCCAATTCTTTTTCTAATGGTTCTAATGCTCCTTGGACATCTTGCTCTTCAAATATAGCTAGAGCTTTCTGAAGATTCCTAGTTATACCACAATAGTCAACTATTAATCCGTAGGTTTTTGCTGTATCATACAATCTATTCACTCTTGCTATTGCCTGAAGCAGAGTGTGTTCTTTGAGAGGCTTGTCTAGATACAAAACTTGAACTATGGGAACATCATAGCCTACAAGAAGCATATCTACAACGATTAGGATTTTGGTATCATCTTCAGGACTTTTGAATTTATCAGCCTCATCCTCACGTTGTTGTGGTGTTAAATAAAATTCATCCCAACTTGTTCCGTCCTTACCTTTTTCTCCAAGATTCGATGTCATAATTATTTTTGAGCGTGGGGCATTTAGTCTATCTAGCTCTCTCTTGTACGTTACAGCAGCTTCTCTAGAAACTGCAACCACCATTGCCTTGTATCCATTGGGCTGGATATGCTTTGTAAAATGATTAACCAAATCAATACATATCTTTCTTATCCTGGCTTCTGCTTCACCAATTTTTTCTTTTGTTACATATTCTTTTTTAAGTCTCTGTTTAGTCTCCTCATCCAGATTAACAAAAACTCTCTCAAAAACTTGGTCTATAGTCTCATCTCCTTCTATGAATAAGTCTGGCATTCTGCCTTCATACACTATCTTTAATGTTGCTCCATCTTCCTTAGATTCTTCGAAGGAGTATTTGTCAAGTAAAGGACCAAAAACCTGATAGGTACTTCGATTCTTTTTGTCAATAGGGGTACCAGTAAAAGCAAAAAATACAGCATTTGGCATAGCTTTCCTCATTGCTGCAGCATTCCACTTGTACTGTGTCCTATGTGCTTCATCCACAAGAGCAATTACTTTTTCTTCTGTATGGATCTGGCTTTCTTCAGAGCCAAACTTTTGTATTGTAGTCATAATTGTTTTCCCCCTAGGATTACTTAGAAGTTCTTCAAGATGTATTCTTGTTTTTGCCCGTATAGGATCTGGAAATCCGCATGTTTTAAACGTTCCTTCTATTTGTTCGTCCAGTTGTTTTCTGTCTGTGACTATTACAATTGGAGGATTACTAAATCTGTACATCAGCTGAGTAGCAAGCCACAACATGGAAAGAGACTTTCCTGACCCTTGGGTATGCCATATTATCCCTCCTTTTTGTGCAATATCCTTATCGCTTAGATCGAGTCTGTCTACTGCTTTACTTACTACTCTATACTGCTGATGTTTTGCAATCTTTTTGATTTTCTTGTTATTTTCAGTTTCATAGATTACATAATTCTTTAGAAGGTCCAAAATGTGCGATTTTGAAAGCATGCCCGCAATCAAAATCTCTTGCTCCCTTGGTTTGAAATTACACATCTTTTGGATATCTTCTTCTTTTAGAGGATAGGCCTCAGACCATCTAGAATAATGATTTATTCTCGCTCCTATGGTGCCATGTCTAGCCTGCATTCCACTAGTTGCGATTAGGAAATGATTGTAAAACATAAGTCTCTCATATCCAGCACCTCTGCTTTGATATCTTTCAAAATTAGTTTCAACAGCTTCCTGAATAGGATCTTTGATGTAAGGGGATTTACATTCAATTATTACAAGAGGAATACCGTTTACAAAAATAATAATATCAGGAAATATTGGCTGCTTTAAACCAAAAAGCTGAAATTGATTTGTGACTAGAAAATTATTGTTCTCGATATTGTCAAAATCAAAAAACCTTACTGTTCTCTCTTCGTTGCCTGCACCAAGGTTCTGAGTAACAGTAATAGGCTCTAGACCGCCAGACCTTGAAAGGCCAATTAGCTTTGCCCTAATCTTTTCATTAGTATCCATTATATCGTAGGTATAAGGGAAATTGGATTCATTTATCTTTGATAATGCATCATAAACTCCGTCTTCGTCAAATTCTGGATTGAGTTTTTCAATTGCGGCTTTTAGTCTGTCATAAAGGAGCACTTCACGAAAGTCTTTCCTTTCTTTGTTTAAATCTGTCTGGTTTTTGTATTCATAACCTAATTGTTTTAGAAGTAGTATTGCAGGTTCCTCTGATTTCTCATATTCCTCTTTTCTAGTTGGTGCATAAATATCAGTATTCAAACTTTAACCCTAATTTTCCCAGTTAGGAGTTTTTGCATTATACCTATTTTGAGGTTGTCGATTAACAGCTTGTAGGATTGACGCTTTTGTATGCAGTTATCAATATTTGAAATAATAGTTATAATTTTTTGCTGTTCCCTAATTGGCGGTAGGGCGAATTCTAAATTGTTGATATCGTCTTGATTTATAGAGGATTGACCTATTGCATGTTTTACTACAGGATGGATCTGATCATAATATTTTTTCGAAATAAGAAAATAAGATAAAAAATAAGGATTGCATTTTTCGTTCAGGGTCCTTAGTCTTATAATCATGCTATCAAAGACAACGGATCCTAAATCATGATCTACTATACCAGCTTTAGCTACTAGATCCGCACTATTCACTCTGTTAATCAATATATCTCCAATGTGTAGATTATAATCAAGCTCCTCTTTTTTAGTGACCTCCAGCAAAGGTGCTCCTACAGTGTCAACTTTTCCATCATTGATATTGAACATTCTAATATTGGGCGTTCCATGCCCATGATAATGTGAGCTTTTGTAAATTCCGTTCTTATATGAATGTACCACTTGTCTTAGTTTTGTTACTACCCAACTTTCTGGTATCATTCCAATCGAGGTTGTCTTAAACCTAGTGTGTCCAATTCCTTTTGTCAATAAGCTCTGCATCAAACCTTTCTTGAGCCTTTGAGTTTGCTTGATGACTTGGTCTGTTTTTTGGATTAGTTCATCTACTTTTGAAAGAATGGAGGCGATTTTCTGTTGTTCATGAATGTTGTTTGTAAATGGGAAGGTTCCATTAGCTATGTCTTTGCGGTTAATGGCTTCAAATGTTGTTCCTTGGGAAGTTTTGAGAAATTTTGATTTATAAAACTTAAGCAAGTAAAAGCAATAAATCAGATCTGAATTGACAGGTTCCAATGCAGCTATGCCTCTTCCTATACAACATTCGACATTTGTTATGTTTACTTCACCTACTGGAGCACGTACTGAAAATAAAATCTGATTACTACTAGCAGTCGATCTTGGTTCTGAACACCAAATTCTACTTTTGGGATTTATATTTCCAAAATCTGTTACACCTTGAAAAAAGGGAAGTCCATTCCTTTGATCATTGTATGTTTCTGACGGGGGGGTTTAGAAAGGATTCTAGTTTGGCGTTATGCCAGTCAGCAGGAATTCTTTCAAGTTCAGATTTATTTTCATGAACCTGCATATTCAGACTCTAAATCCCAATTCTTTGAGATTTGCATCCACTTGTATTTCAAGTTCTTGTTTTTCATTCTCCAGTTTTTTTAATTCATCGATTGTTGCTTGAATATCGATTTGGTTCCCAGGTTCTGAAGTTTCTACATACCTTGGAACATTTAGATTAAATTCATTATCCTTTAACACCTCAAAGTTTGCAATATGACAATATCTATCAACGTTTTCATAATTCTTAAATGCAGAAACTATCTTCCCTATATCTGAGTCCCGTAGTTTGTTGCGAACCTTTCCTTCTTCAAAGTCCTTTGCTGCATAAATGAAAATTATCTTATTTTTTTGGTGATTTATTTCTATTCAGAATTAATAAACAACCTGGTATACCTGTTCCGTAGAACAGTTTTGGAGGAAGAGCAATGATTCCTTCAATTATATCCTCTTTAATAATATTTTTGCGAATTGTTTGTTCCTCATTACCTCTAAACAAAACCCCCTGTGAGCAGATAATGGCAGCCTTTCCTTTAACGTTCAGACTTGAAAACATGTGTTGAATAAATGCAAAATCAGCTTTATCTTTCTCAGGCGGTATTCCAAATCTAAATCGATTGTATGGATCTTTAGCTGCCACCTTGTTATCCCAATCCATACTAAAAGGAAAATTAGCTAATACTCTGTCATATGTCTTAAGTTTGCCACCTTCTACTAGCTTTGGATTGCCCAACACATCTCCATACTCTATGTTAAAATCTTCTATTCCATGTAGAACCATATTCATCTTACACATAGCCAAATTGCCGTAGTTGCTTTCCTGGCCTTCTAAAACTAAATCTCTAGGGTTTCCATGATGTAGTTCTACATATTTCCTTGATTCAATTAGCATACCACCAGATCCACAAGTTGGATCACAGATTCTCATTCCCTCTTTGGGTTCTACAAGATTAACCAAAAGTCTGACTACCTCTCTGGGGGTAAAAAATTCACCCCCTTTTTTCTTGGTCTCATCTGCAAACTCCGCCAAAAGATACTCATACGCATCTCCGAAAATATCCTCCTTTTCTAAATCAGAGTTCCTTAATCTAGGTGAATTAAAATGAGAAATTAGCTTTCTAAGTTTATCATCTGGATATTTCCGTTTATCATTATATTTTGTATTAGTCAGAACACCATCCAAATCACGATTTTCCCTTTCAATGATCCTACATACGTCATCAATTAACTGTCCAATATTTTCTGATGCTTTAGAAAGAACCGACCATCTTGCTTCCTTAGGGATAAAGAATTGATGTCTAAATCTATTCTCATATGCCTCTTTTTGACTCTTACCTTCACTGATTAGTTTTTCTGCATTTTCTTCAAACGTATCATTAAGTCTTTTAATAAACAGAATGGTCATCACTGGTTGACGATATTCGCTCGGATCTAATGAACCTCTAAGAATGTCAGCAGCACTCCAAAGATGGGACTTGAGAAACTCAAAAGTTATCTTCTGATTGAATAGCGAATAGTTAATCTGTTCAGAGGGTTTTAATGATTCTCTCTTGGTTTTTCCTAACCTAGATCACCAGGTTCCTAAATCTACTATTAAGTCACTTATTTTTAGGCTTTTTTACAGATAATAGTTGTAGTTAATACTTAAATGAGTTTGTAGAAGTAGGGGCCGTACGAGTCACTAAGAATGTTCTCATATTTTGGCTGTTACATCTAATGCCTGTTCGTAGTGGAAGTTCTTACCGAGAATATTCTTGTAGTCTAAGATTATAATCGCCGTGGTTTGATTTTCTAAATAATAGGTATTGATTTTCTTATAGTCTACACCCCGCTTAGGCGTTGGATATCCCGCTTCCACAAAGTATGATTTTTCTTCCCCTGGCTCTAATAATTGAATTTTCTGTACTTGGCCGGCTGAGGGTTTTTCTTTCAAAGAGATAGTAACATGGATTTGCTGTGCTATCCCCTTACCAATATTTCTAATATTGAATGTTAACCCACCAGTTGAATTCGTACCGCCGAATATGGCGATAAGAGAGGGCAAAATTCGCATATCCGTTTCTACACCAAACTCAATGCTCTTAGGATTTTGATTCGCGATTGGTTCGCTAAGTACAAAATCCAGTGTACTCGAAAGGTCTTGTTCTAGTATTTTCCCACCTGTGGCGGTGTTCTCGTATTCTATTCTTCGAATATGCGATAAATCAAAAGGGAATTTGATTTTATTTTTCTCTTTACGTTGGTAGATAATAATCGTGGGTTTACCGACAGTATGTGAGATCCCTAATTCATACATCACATTGGGGTTTAACCCCGTAATGTCGGCGACTACCACACGGGATTCGCAGATGGCCTTCCAAATGTCCTGCATTATTGCTCTATTCGTTTTATAGTCATCTGCTCTCCTGCATTCCAATCCCTTAGATTTGATAGTAGTCTCAATAATATTCTCATAGATCCTGTCGAGGTCTACCCCAATTGGCATTAACACAAAGGCTAAGCGTTCATTTATGGAGTATTTAGGTGCACCAAATATCGGTTCGAGTACTACCTCCATGCTCCTTTCAGTATCAGAAACTTTCTTCATTGGAGAAACAATTTGCTTATTTTGTTCCTTGATCTCTTCCAAAAATATTTGCAAATTAACTCGACACTTCTCAAGATTACTAAGGTATTTCTTCTGAAAAACATGATCCGGAGTGCCTGCAGTTATAAAAAGTGGTGGATGTGATATATCATAGAATTCCTTATAATAGTCAGAGTTTTCGCCAAATTCAGTTTTAAGAAATCTCAAAACCTTACTTACCCACGCTTCACATTTGGGATTTCTCCAGTCAAGTTGTTTCAATTCAGAAATTTCATTTATTAACTCTTGAAATCTTATTTCGTTAGGCAATACACTAGTAGCCGAAGGAGAAGTGATTCGTTATTAATACCTATTAATTAAGAATAGAATAGATGAATGCCAAGCCCACTAAATACTAACATTAAATACACAATAACCTCCAATTCAGAACATCCAAGGCAAATATATTCCTCTATTCTCATAGAGTCTCCACCTCGCTACATTCTTTGATGTCGAGCAGCCATCATCTTATCCACAGGTCATCTCTGCTACCACAATTTGAAGCAAAGAGGATAAGTTTATTCACTTTTTCCGGATGCATCAATGCAAGTTTGTGAGGTTTAGAATACTATGGAAGACGATTACGTGTTCTTTGGTTTCAGACTCAATGATATATTTAGCCTTTTTATTTTATAATCTAAGTTTAACTATCATGCGGGTTGTATTTAGCAAATATATCAATAATCCTATCTACTTGAGCAAGATTCCTATCAGATCCCGCTAACCTAGCTATTCTGATACATTCTCTGATATTGGTACTTTTAAGCCTATTAAATACAGCGTCAGCAATCATGGTAGCAACATCTCTATCCACTCCTTCCTCCCTATCTAAAATCTCTACAACAATGTTGACAAATTCTTGTTCTGTATACGGCTTGAAATGTATGTCCTTGAACCTGGTTAAAAGTGGAGGTAATAATTTGTCGGTACTGTTACATGAGGCAAAAACCCAAGTCTTTAGTTGTGTCATTCTTTTTTGATTGTGCTTAAGTTCAGATAGAATACCTGATTCCATCAGGTTGAGCAGACTTGTCTGATCTCTTTTATTCATCTTCTCTATTTCGTCTATGATGAAATACCTTGGTCTATATTCAAATAAGTAATCGCATATACCTGATTTTGTAGAGCTGCTCCCAACAGCATAATATGACCTTTCCAGTTTAGTAAGCGAACTCATAAATAATGACTTGGCTGATGCCGGCGGTCCGACTAGAAGCAGATGTACAGGTTTTTCTGCTTTTATGGCCATCTCATATAGTTCTTTTACGTCTTCATAACCAACAATATTATCAAATAGACTAGTCTTTTTTTGTCCCGTTGCTTGTTTGGAATGCTTACTGTCCCTGTTGGCTTGGAGTTTTGAAACCGGTATGTCGATGTCATTATCATCATTTTTTCTCCAACGTCCGAACAATTTCATATCTAGCTAGCTTCCTCCTTTTACTTCAAATAAATAAATGAAGACATCCTTTTTCAAATGGACTTTTCATTACCCTCTTACTTTTGTCCTTCATTTTGTTTCTGTAGAAAAATAGCACCAAAAGTTCAATCACCAAACTAACCTTTCAAAAAACCAATTGCAATGCCCATAGATAGGCTTCCAGCTAATGGAATACCTAAATTTGATAAAGCTGCTGTATGATCACTGCTAAAACCTGGAATCTGCATTGTTGAATTTGCAAGTGTTGATAATGTGTTTTGTGATGCTGTCTGAAGTTTATTCCAGTTTATATTTAATATTTGCTGGTATTGAAGACAAGCCAAACCTGCAAAGAATAATCCGACTACTACCGCAACTAATTTTACCACCTTTTTCAATGCATATCCTATTAAGATTCCTGACAGAAAGCCACCTACGGCCATAGCAACAGGGCTAATATGCTCTATATTCATGGGTTCTCACGCGCGCAATTCCGGTGCTGCATACCAATGGTGTGGTATATGCAAGCTATAAATGTTGTGGCCAGTGTATTGGTATATCCTTATAAATTTGAACCTTCACCATAAGATAGTGACATACTCTACAGCTCAAGGTGAAGTTACAGCTCTTGCTAAGAACGCAAAAGATTCGGCATCATTGAGAACCACGGTTCCAATGTCTATGGTAAGACAATGGCAGTTAAAACCAAGGGATAAATTGCTTTGGAGATGGGAAGTACGAGACAATAAAATGGTTGCTGTAGTAGAAAGGTACGAGAATGAAGAGCAACGAAAACCAAAAAAAAGAGGCACAAAGAAATAATGCCATCTCCGCAAAACCTCTATGGCTAACGCATAAAAGAACTGAATTACTAAAGCTGACATCTTGTTACGTTATTACTTGTTGTTCTTTGTTAAACAAAGATTGTAGATTACACATTAGCATTTCTAATCCCAACAGTTACTCTATTATCATGATATTGTGAGATATTGTGTATGGATACACTGCACCATAGTTTGTTGTTGTCATTTCGTATGAACTGGCCTATCTCCTTGGGGGTAAAACCTTCAGGTTTGCCTATTTCGATTACTTCATCTACCGTTTCGTGTAGGGACCGGAACATAGAAACGCAATTTCTTGTCTTTTCTTGGAGCTTAGCACAAGGCCGTTTCTTGTCGGTGTAAATGTCGGTGGTGTCTAGACTAACTACTGATTGCATATTTACTATCAACGTTTTTCATTGATAGGTGAAATAAGCATCGAAGCTAAGTTTTGCTGCATCGAAGCTAAGTTTTGCTGCGCAGCTGCTAAATTATGGCCTTAAACGGGTAGATGTGAGGTAGGGAATAAGGAAAGCGCGAAAGGGAAGGAGAGGCGAGGTTTAACATAATAAAACCATAAGAGGAATTTTTAGGTGGCATATTTGACCAACCTATAAACACATTGCCAGTATCTATGAGTTTATCAGTAGCAATCTATACATCTATCAGTAGCAACCTATACATTACTTGGTCTACTACCCGCTGAGTAGGCCCGTTTAACAATCTACAGGTTGGCCATTCGTTTATCTTCATTTCGACTCCCGATTCAATGGTCAACTTGTAGTTAATATGTATAACCACTTGTAGGGACTTGCGCTAATGTTTAACAAGGAGTTACTGAGGCAAATCAAAATAGCAGTTAGGAATCCCGCCCATCCCCATGTTGACGATAAGAAAAGGGTTGTCTGTATATTCTACGAGTTATTCAAAGAAGGAAAGTTTGATCTAGCCGAGGTAGAAGGTACCATAAATGAACTTCCTCCAGAGTTCACTGAGGACACAAAACTCGAATTATATCAGTTTGCATTTGTATTTTCCGTGCTTGATGAATGTTAATATCATAATATGGTTGTACTGTAAGTTGGTTGTGCTTAATTATGCAGTCTGGCTGCATCAAACTATGACGGTGGTAAGGTAGTTGTGTTGTTTGGAGGTATTGGTTTCGGTGGCTTTGGAGGTATCGAGCATAGAACGCCAGGGTTATCCTTACATGGCTTGTAGGATGGATAGATTAATGCTCCAGGCGCTATTGGAATAGACGAATTATTCTTGCCAGTATGATTTCCTTGCGTTTGATTTTGACTTTGATTTAGTCCCACCTTGGCTTGTGCTAAAGACATTGGAATAATTGAAGTTGAAAGCATCAAGGCTGCTGCGATTAGGACTATTATAATAATCTCTTTCATTTATCACAAGTCTCCAAATTTTGCTAACACAAGGTTGGCTCTGTTCTAGAACATTATTACCTCTATTCTACTGCTTCCACTGGAAAAGTTGACCAAGTACTAAAAGAGTTTCGTATTAGGTAATGTTTACATACAAACCAGGAGGGGCTAAACGCCTACACTGTATACTATTTCATTCCTTGAATATATCCTCAAATATCTTATCCTTTTCCTGCCCTGGTTTAACGTACCAATCTCTAAGACCGATTAATTCAAGTAATT